>JADLEA010000289.1 GCA_020846365.1 Bacteroidota bacterium | reverse complement strand
GAGGGATCGAGTTCAAGAGCATGACGGAGTGATGCCTCCGCTTCCTGCAAGCGGCGAAGTCGAAGCAGGGTTTCACCGCAGTACTGCCATGCAACCGGATTCTCCGGTTCAATGTCCACCGCCATCTGGAATGCGTCCAACGCTTCCCGCAAGTTCCGGCTCTGGAGGAGGGCCTGACCGAGAAGCAGATGGCTTCGCGTATTGTAGGGGTCGAGGCGGAGCGCGCGTTTGAGTTCGGCAGCCGCTTCTGCGGGCCGGCGCGTCAGCAGCAACACTTCACCCAGAATCTCACGCGCCCGTGGCAATCGCGTCTCCAGCGCAAGGGCTTTCCGCGCCTCGCTCTCGGCTTCCCCCATCTTCCCCAAACGGAGATTCGCGACGGCGATGCGCACATGCACTTGAGGGAGCTTCTTGGCTATGAGCGGGGTGTAGCATTCGAGTGCTCTTCCAAAATCACCCCGCTCCAGGAGCTGATCGCCGAGCATCAACCGGCAATCGACGTTTTCGGGGCACATCAACACTCCCTGCCGGAGGATACGTTCTGCCTCCTCTTCCTGCCCCGCCTCCCAATACATGCCTGAGAGTCTGAGGTATGGCTCCTGCAACGCTGGCTCGGCCCTGATCACCCGCCGGTAGACCTGCCCGGCGTGGAGCGGCTTCCCCTCTTCGACGTAACGCCGCGCCAGGTCCAGCAGCTCCTGAAGCATTCTTGCATTCGTCTCCGGCACCTCGCGCACATTCACAGAAGCACCTTTAGAAGTCTTTCCGTAACGACCGCAGACCCAGGCGGTGTGAGAGGATCGTGACCGCACACGCGATCAGCGTGATGCCTCCCACAGCCACACCCATGACTACATAAGGCGCCCGCTGTCTCAGAACACCCGCCGTGACCGCGACCGGCAGAGCCAGAATTCCGGCAACGACCAGAAGGATCAACAGACTCGCAAGGAAGGTCACGGACGCGCCCTGTGATGAAGCAACTTTGACGGGGTTCTTTTCTTTCAGGGTTGCATAGTACGCGCCGGAGCCGAGATTCAGACTGACGAGCGCGACGACAACGCCGGCCATTCCCGCGGCGGCGAGCGCATGCAACGGCGCAGGAACACGCAAGGCCGGGAGCGTTGCGAGGATCATTGCCTCTGCGGGCACAAGCACCAGGACAAGCGCCATGATGAATTTCAGCCAGTAGAGCCGGGACAGCGTGATCGGCGCCGTCCGCACCGCCCAGAATGCGTCGCCCTCCAGACTCACGGCGGGAAACACAAAACGCAGGATGATGGAACTGACAACAAATCCCACGAAGATGAAGACCGTGACAAACGAGAGGACCTGAGACAACGGCCGTGTGACCGCCACATCCACGGACCGGATGGAAAACACAACCGCGCACACGAGCGCTATCATCATGAGGGAATGCACCCTCTGCATCGGATCCCGGAAGAAGATCCAGAAATCGCGCTTCAGGATCGCCTCCAGATGAGGCCGGTATCCCCAGAATCGCCCGAACTCCATGATGCGCAGCCGGAACCACCCTGCCGGCCCGACCCTGCGCATTCGCATCTCTGTGGCGGCCAGCCAGGAAGCATAGTACCACCTTCTTCCCACAAGCACGGCTCCGAGTGTGAGGGATGCGAGGAGGCCGGTCAGGAGAAGCACGTTCGTCCATACGTCTGCCGGGCGCTGTTGCACCATGGCACTCAGTGCGCGGGCGACCCACTCGCTGGGAAGCCAGGCCAGCGCCACCGACTCCAATCCGCCTGCATCAACCCCCGTTTGAAACTGCGCCGACATCGTAGACTGCACCATGAGGAAAGGATCCATGCGCTGAAGAAGGAGATACGTGCCACCGATATATGCAAGGATCGCCAGCGCGATCATCCAGCGCGCGCCGATCCGGCCGGCCAGAAGTATCAGCCCGGTCAGCGTTATGACCGCCATCATGCCCGCGATCAGAACGAAGGGGAGGAAGACGCCGAACATGATGAGCAGGTGGTGCCAGAATCCAAGGTGGAAGACGGACCCGTAGGCCAGAACCCCGGCCATGCCGAGCAGCGTCAGGGTTGCTCCGCTCGTGATGATGTTTTCCACCATGCGCACGCCGAACACAGCCGAGTGGGGCACCGGCAGGGCCAGCAGAAACGGCACATCGTCCGCGGTGTAGAGCGTCGCATAGCTCACCAGCAGACTTACCATGTTCACCGCAAGGAAGAAGCTGAAAAGCACGAACGACACGAACTGATGCAGCGTGCCGGCGTCGACGTGGACCTGGTGGACGATATAGGCGGCGAAGATCCTGATGAGCACAAAGGTCCCGATTGCGACGCTGCCGAAGATCACAACGGATGAGATATTCTTGCTCATCGTGTGCCAGCGCGCATCCGTCAGGCCCTTGATCAGTATCATGGACCGGACATTCAGAAGTTGGAGAAGTGCGCGCATGGCTGCTACCGCGTGATCTGGAGGAACGTCTGTTCGAGGAGCCCGTGCTCGGCCCACGAGGCCTTGGCGGTGTCTTCGTAAATGATCCGGCCACCTTTGATGATCACAATGCGGTCGCACAGTTCCTCCACGACCCGCAGGAGGTGGGTGGACATGAAGATGGTCAGCCCCTTTTTCGTCAGCTCTTTCAGCGTCGTCTTCACAAGCCAGGCACTGCGGGGATCGAGTCCGAGCAGCGGCTCGTCGATGATGAGCACCGGCGGATCATGAACAAGCGCTGCGGCAAGCGCCACCCGCTGCCTCATCCCCTGCGAATACTCTTCCGCGGGCTTGTCCAGAAACGGTTCCATTTCAAACAGCTGCGCATACTGCTCGATCCGTGTTCGCAGAACCTCTCCGTCAGGTTTGTAGAGTCCGCCCACGAAAAACAGAAACTCCCTCCCCGTCAGCCGGTCGTACAAATGGGGCTGATCAGGAACATACCCGAAGCTCTTCTTCGCCCCCACAGGGCTCACCTGCACGTCGAACCCGTTCACGGAACACGACCCCGACGTCGGCCGGAAAAGGCCGGTGAGCATTTTGATGGTCGTTGTCTTTCCCGCACCGTTGGGGCCAAGGAAGCCGAAAAACTCGCCGGCCGGAATGGTCAGGGAGACGTCATCCACCGCAACGAATGATCCAAACCGCTTTGTAACGTTCCGGAGTTCTATCACGCGTCCATCCCGCCCTGCGAATTCGCGGTAATGTGGCCAAAAAACGCGGAAGAATCAAACCTCCGGCGAATTGTCCGTTTCTTCATAGTTACACCCGTCGCGTTCGTTTTCCGATTTTCGGGAGGATACTCTTCCTCAGCTTGTTCAGGAGCACTATATCCTGGTCGATCAGAGCCAGCGTATCCCGAAGTCCCGCTTTGGTCTTCTTCCCCCGCATCAACCTTTGCCGCGTGAGATGGTCCATGAGTGTCAATGCTACCATGGCTTCCGCGACCGGCACGATGCGCGGGCAGATGCAGGGATCGTGGCGCCCATGAACGCTTATCCGCGCAGGCGTTCCCTCCAGCGTGACCGTTTCCTGTTCCTTGCGGATGGAGGAGGTCGGCTTCACAGCGATCCGCACGATCAGGTCTTCACCGTTGGAGATCCCCCCCGCCATGCCGCCTGCGTTGTTGGTGCGGGTCCGGATGCGACCCGACGAAGGATCGGGATACATCGGATCGTTATTCTCGCTCCCCTTCAGCCGTGCCGCCGCGAACCCATTCCCGAACTCGACGCCCTTCACGGCTCCGATCGACATCAGTGCGTGTGCAAGGTCGGCATTCAGCTTATCAAACACCGGCTCGCCCAATCCGACCGGCACCCCGCGCACAAGGACTTCCACGATGCCCCCGACCGAGTCCCCTTCATCCCGGGCCTGCATTACGGCCCGTTCCATTTCCGCCGCAACGTGCAGATCCGCACAGCGCAGCGGATTCTGTTCGATGCATGACTGATCAAAGGAGCGTGCGCGGATCCCGGCTACTTCCACCGTATGGCCGACAATCTCTATTCCGCGGCCGGCCAGGAATTCCTTCGCAAGCGCCCCGGCAGCGACGCGCGCAACGGTTTCCCGTCCGGACGATCGCCCGCCGCCGCGGTAGTCGGCGATGCCGTACTTCGCGAGATACGTGTATCCTGCATGCCCCGGCCGGAACATGGCCTTGATCTTTTCGTATGCCGCAGGACGCTGGTCCGTGTTCCGGATGATCAGGCAGATCGGCATACCCGTGGTCTTGCCTTCGAAAACGCCGCTGAGCACCTCAACGCTGTCCGGTTCCCTGCGCGGCGTGGTCACTTTGCTCTGCCCGGGGCGGCGGCGGTCCAGCTCCTTCTGTATTCCCGCAATACTGAATCGCTTCCCGGGCATGATGCCGTCGATCACGACGCCGAGGGCGGGACCGTGGCTTTCACCAAATGTGGTGATGCGAAAGTATTTCCCGAAAGAATTGCCGGCCATGGACCCTCTGGTGAAATCAGAAATGTGTTGGATGCATCGAAAGTCTGCTCAACTCGTCCCAGAATGTGGGATACGATTTCCGGACGCACTCCGGCTGTTCGACGACGATTCCCGGGACGCGCAGGCCGATCAGCGCGAACGTCATAGCGAGCCGGTGGTCGTCGTGCGGATTGAGCTGCTCCCCATGCAGGGGAGCCGGCCGGACTTCCAGCCCGTCGTCCAGCACTCTCACTTCAGCCCCCAGGCGACCGAGTTCACCGGCGAGCGTGCCCAGCCGGTCTGATTCCTTGAAGCGCAGGTGCGCGACGTTGCGGACCCGGGTGGGCGTTTCTGCAAACAACGCCGCCCCGACAAGAGCCGGCACGGCGTCCGGCATGCTGTTCATGTCCACATCCACCCCGCGCAATGGTCCGGTGCGGTGAACAGTAGTTCGTGTCCCCTCCCTCTGCACCGTGCATCCCATCCGTTCAAGCACGTCGAGCAACCCTGCATCACTCTGCATGGAATCCTGCGCGAGTCCCTCCACCGTCACCGGCCCGCCGCAAATCGCAGCGGCAGCAAAAGGATACGTTGCGCTGGACGCGTCCGCTTCGACAACGAATTCCACGGGATGATACCGCTCGCCGGCCGGGATTTCGAAACCGCCGTTACGCACCCTGACCTCGACGCCGAACGACTGCATGACGTGGACCGTCATCATGACATAGGGCACGGATGCCATGGCACCGGGCGTGTCCAGGACCAGCCCGTTTAGCACGCCCGGACATGCCAGGAGGAGGGAGGAGGCAAACTGCGAGCTCTTGTCACCGGACACTCTCGTCCGTCCGCCTTGCATGTTCCCGCCATGCACCACATAGCGCGACGCCTCCGGCTGGAATTCGACGCGTACGCCCAGACCGGCAAGCGCATCCACCAGAGGGGCGATGGGGCGTTGCGCCATCCGCTCCGAACCTTCGAACACCGTGGAGCCGGCTGCGCGGGCCGCGACAGAAATCAGAAACCGGAGCGTCGTTCCGGCGTTTCCTACGGGAATGGGGTACTTCGGCGCAAACAGCTTCCCTCCCGTTCCCCGCACCGTCGTCGCATCTCCTGAGGTCGTCGCCAGCACGCCCATCTGATTCAGCCCATTGATCATCATCGAAGTGTCGGAACTGTCAGATAGGTTCCGGATGACCGACTCCCCTTCCGCCAACGCCGCACACACCAGCGCGCGGTTCGCGATGCTCTTGGAACCGGGAACACGCATGACGCCCTTGAGCGAAGTGACCGGTCTTATAGCGCGAGGCAGGGACATCGTCAGTTGCGTCTATGAATTGATCCGGGTTGCTTCACGATCGGGCG
>JADLEA010000288.1 GCA_020846365.1 Bacteroidota bacterium | reverse complement strand
TCGGGAATGGTCTCGGCCCTGGCACTGAAGGCGTCATCATCGATGTCTATGGCACTCCGGGCGACTACCTCGGCTCGGGCATTGACGGCGCACAGATCTTCGTGCACGGAAGCGGCCAGGATCAGCTCGGACAGATCATGAAGGCGGGGATGCTCGTTGTGCACGGCGACGTGGGACAAACTTTCATGTATGGCGCAAAGGGGGGGAATGTCTTTGTCCTGGGAAATGCCGCCGGAAGACCGCTCATCAATGCGGTCGGGAAGCCCCGCGTTGTGATCAACGGCACCTGCCTCGACTACCTTGCCGAATCCTTCATGGCAGGCGACCCCCACAACGGCGGCGGCTACGTTATTCTCAACGGCATTGGGTTCGACGATGACGGAAATGTTGTCGAGCTCGAATCTCCGTATCCAGGTGGGAATCTTTTCTCCCTGGCATCCGGAGGCGCAATCTATGTCCGTGATCCGTACCGGAAGGTCTCGGAGGAACAGCTGAACGGAGGGGGAATCTCGCCTCTGGAAGAACGTGACTGGGCGCTCATCAAGCCGCAGCTTTTGGAGAATGAGCAGTTGTTTGGGATTCCCGTCTCACGCCTTCTTCGAGTCGGCAGGGAATCGCGTTCCCCGGAGCAGGTGTATCGAAAGATCTTCCCGCGTGCGATGCAGGCCCTTCAAGCCGAAGAGGCCTGGGTCAAAGCAGATGAGCAGTAACCGAACTGGATCGAATAACTATCAACGACGCACTAGACGGAAGGTGCAACCTATGCAGCGCAAGAACGTCCGGCTGAGAACGACCTTAGTGTTTGTCTTTTGCTGTCAGCTTGCGTGGGGACAGATTGAACGTGTCGATACGGCGGTTGTCTCGAGGATCAAAGCCGAAGGAATCGGGAACTCGCAGATCATGGATCTCATGAGCTCGCTGTGCGATGTCTATTCCCCACGTCTTGCCTGGTCTCCCGAGTACCGTCGAGGAGCAGATTGGGTGGTCCATAAACTCGGGGAGTGGGGCATTGCTCCCGTCGTTTTCGATCACTGCGCACCAACAGGCAAGGGTTGGACCCTCAAGGACTTCTCGGCGACAGTCACAAAGCCGGTCGTGTATCCCCTCATCGCATACCCCGCGGCGTGGTCGCCGGGCCTGAATGCAAGAGAAGCTGAAGTGGTCTACGTTGATGCTGACAAACCCGAAGGGTTGACAAAGTACAAGGGAGGGCTCAAGGGGAAGTTTGTGCTTCTCAGCGAACAGGCCGAGATTCCGGCACGTTTTGAACCACTTGCGACCCGGTTGGCTGATTCTGTGTTGTTACGTTTGGCGAATGCGGACATCCAGGCAGGACGCCGCGGGGGGCGGCGCCCGAGATTGAATGCCCAGAATATCGATTCAGCGATCACTGCAACCATTGCGGTGTTTCCCGACGCCGACACCGCGGGGATGCGAAGGCGGGTGATGGGGTTGCAGATGGCCCCATTGAAGCTCCGGTTCGCGCTAGAAGAAGGAGCACTTGCCGTCCTCACTGTAGGTGCCGGAGACGGGGGGAACATCCTGGTGCAAGCCGTTTCACTTCCGCGTCCGGATGATGACGCAAGCTTTCAGCGCATGGGCGCGTACGATCCGAAAGCGCCGGCGACTCTGCCTCAGGTGGTAGTCTCCTCGGAGCATTACAATCGCATGGTCCGGATGATCCTCAAAGGGGAGAAGGTGAGTCTGAAGATGAACCTTCAGGTCGCGTTCACACGGCCGGATTCGGCCTTCAATATTGTCGCCGAAATCCCGGGTACGGATTTGAAAGATGAGATCGTCATGCTGGGCGGGCATTTCGACACCTGGCATTCGGGTACGGGGGCGACGGACAATAACACGGGGACGGCCACCTGTATGGAAGCAATGCGGATTCTGCGCATACTTGCGGAGAAGCATGGCATGAAGCCCCGTCGTACCATCCGTATGGCGCTGTGGGACGCAGAAGAACACGGCCTGATCGGTTCGCGCGAATACGTCTCAAAGACCTTCGCCAGGCGGGATACCAGCACCCGAAGCGCCGAGACGACAGAACGATCCGATCCCACTCTCATCACGACGCCCTCGTACGAGAAACTCTCTGTCTATTTCAATCACGATAACGGCGCCGGTCGAATCCGCGGCATCTATCTTCAGGGAAACGAGGCGACACGGCCGATCTTCAGGGCTTGGCTCACCGCCTTTGGAGATCCGACAGCGCAAACGATCTCGCTTCGGAACACCGGTGGAACCGATCACCAGTCGTTCGATGCCGTGGGGCTTCCGGGATTTCAGTTCATTCAGGATCCTCTGGACTACGGGACGCGGACGCATCATTTCAGCATGGATGTCTTCGAGCGGGTCGTAGAAGACGACATGAAGCAGGCCGCCTCCCTGATGGCATTGTTCGTATACAACGCAGCAACGCGTGACGGGAAGTTTCCGCGCAAAGCGCCGGTCCCGCCGGGGAGATAAAGGCAATCAGACTGACCCGGCGATGATACAAAATATCCGGCGCGGTGATTGTGAGAAAGTTGTCTTGCTTCGGCGAGAAGAACATGGCAAAGACATGTGACCGCAGATCGTTCATGAAACAGTCCGTTGCCGCCGGCGCTGCATATATCGCAGCGGGGGCGCTTGCGCAACCGCTTCTTCGTGCCATGCCGAGATCGATGCTGACGCCCACCGGCCCGGAAGTGGTGTCTGTCACAGGCGAGAACTACTATGAGGGGGCACGAAAGGCAGTGCAGCATCTCGGGGGTATAAAGAGCTTTGTCTCCACCGGCTCTGTCGTGGGTCTGCTGGTAAATTCGAGATTCCGCCACCCCGGGACTTACGCCAAGCCGCAAATCGCTCTGGCGGTCATCGCCATGTGTCATGAAGCTGGCGCAAAAAAAGTGATCAGTCTGGAAGACGCCCCGGGCCGCTATTGGAAGGGGGCCACGCTCAGCAAGGAGTTGAGCGAGTATGTTGATGCCATCGAGTCTCCGGGAGGATACGTCACCAGGACGATCCCGGGAGGAGTGCGGCTGAAGGAGGCCGAATTCCTGCGTGATGCTCTGGAGTGCGATGTCCTCATCAATATCGGCATCGCGAAAGACCATGAGGGAACCCGGTTTACCGGCCAGCTCAAGAATATCATGGGAGCAACTTCCGGCTCTACGAACGAGTTCTTCCACAAGGGATCAAATGCCCGTGGGTACTATGATGACGTGGAGTTTCTATCGGGGTGTATCGCCGACGCAAACAGAATCAGAAGGCCTTCGCTGTCGCTGAACGATGTTTCGGATGTCGTTCTTACGAACGGTCCGTTCGGCCCGGGGAAGATCGGGAGCTATCGCACGATCGTTGCTGGAACGGATCCTGTTGCGGTGGATGCCGTCAGCGCCACTGTGATCGGACTTGATCCGAAGAACATTGCCATGATCTCGTTTGCGAGCGAGTACGGCATCGGCGTGGGCGATTTGTCCCGTATTCAGACGACGAGGATGACAATCTAGGATTGATCCTGACTCGCATGAACATGCTCTGGTTGTGCAAAACTGGATGAAGAACGGTATGCCCGAAATCCCATCGCTGCTGCTTCTCGCGCTTTTGACGGCGGGAGCGCCGGTCGCGGCAAGTGCCGATTCGCTCTCCGTCGCACAGTACCTCCCGGGATCCGATACCGGCGGAGAATGGGAACAACTCCAGCCCGTTCAGGTCTACCGGGGAACGGAGTTGTACGATCTCGTTGACGGCGGAGCGGTGCGGTACGAGGAGTACGGATTCACCGCCGTTGCCGCGACTTCGTATGCTAAGAAAGGGGGCGGTGCAGTCTCCGTAGAGCTCTATGAGATGAAGAACGAAGGCGCAGCGTTTGGGATATTCACGTCTGTCACAGGTGGCCTTTGGAAGGCGGGCGGGAAGCCGGGCGTGATCCGGTTCGACGGCGAGTACTTCCTATGTTTCGGCGAAGGCCGCTTCTTCGTCACGCTCACGGCTCAGGAAGTGGACAGATGGGACGTTTCGTTGGCCGGGAGTCTGCTCGTGGAAATCCAGTCCCGCTTGCCGGGCCCATCCGGCGGTGTGCCTCTTCCGGTTGTGATTCTTGACTCCGTTTTTTCTTCTGAAACGTCCATCGTCTACATGCGCGGCCCGATTGGTCTGCAGAGCCATGCTCCTTCCTGGTACACCCGGATAGCAAAGGGAGGAGAATTCGGCGCAACGCGGACAGGGTCGATGACCACCATCCTGGCGAAGACCGCGTCGGAGCGGGAGGCCGCGGAGTTCGTCGCCCGGCTTGAGGTCGTTCCGGGTCTCAGGTTCGCCGATTCCGGTGCCGCGCCTCGCGCAGGAACATATGAGGGTCGGGACACGGGGGTGCTGCCGGTTACTCTGGGCACGGCAGAGAATTGGCTTGTCCTCGCAATAGGTGCCACACCAGATAGTTGTGCGTCAGCATGCAGCTCGGTGTTGGATGCTCTGCGCAAGCGTCCCGTGACGCCCCGTTGA
>JADLEA010000287.1 GCA_020846365.1 Bacteroidota bacterium | reverse complement strand
CTTGCGGCAGAGGCGGAAACGGATCAGACCATGCGGACCACCATCATCGTGATGTCGTCCGATTGCGGGGCGCCAGCGGCGTGCGCGATAATGTCCTGATGAATGATGTCGATGAGTCCCTGAGCTCCCCACCCCCCGGCCTTCCGGATCACCGTTTCCAGCCGCTCCTCCCCATACTCCTGGCTCTGCGGATTCATCGCTTCGCTCACGCCGTCCGTGAACAACACGAGGAGGTCGCCTGTGGAGAAGTCCACCGTCCCCTCCTCATAGGGCACAAAGGTCTCCATCACGCCGAGGATCATCCCCCCCTTGTCCAGCCGCTCCACGGCTCCGCCGGCACGCACCACATACGGGGGATTGTGACCGGCATTGACATACGTGAGACGGCGCGAGCGGCACTCCAGGCAACCCCAGAAAAACGTCACGAACCGGCTGCCGCCCGTGTTTGGACACATCAGGTCGTTCACGCGTGCCGTGAGCTCGCTTAAAGGAAGGTTGAGCGGGACAAGAGCCCGAATGGTGGCCTGGATGTTCGCCATCAGGAGCGAAGCCGGAGTCCCCTTGCCGGAAACATCGCCTATGGCAAGAATGAGACGGTGATCATCCAGCGGTATGACATCATAGTAGTCGCCACCCACCTGCTTCGAAGAGAAGTTCGCGGCTCCGATCTCAATGCCGGGAACGGCCGGAAGCACGCTTGGCAGCAGACCTTTCTGAATCTCCCGGGCAATCACCAGCTCATCTTCGAGGCGCTGTTTCTCAATGGCTTCCTGGAAGAGCCGGGCGTTCTCGAGCGAGGTGATCGCGAGACTGGACAACGCGGAAAGGAACTCGAAATCTGCCTGCCCGAACGGATCGCGGCTCAGCTTGTCACCGAGCAGCAGAAATCCCTTGGTCTGTCCCTGAAGCGCCATGGGGATGACCACCTTGAGGTCGAGCGCGCCCAGGACCGGACGCGGGTCGGACGCACCTGTCACCACGATATCCTCGATGCGCATCCCGCTCTTGATCTTCGTAAGCCCCGCCAGGAGCTCGGGCTGCGGCGTGGGACCCTCCAGTCGCGAGGCCGCAATGCGCAACTCGGCCCCGTCCTTCAGGCAGATCAGGTAGCGGTTCACGCCGACCTGTCCCATCAGGGAGAGCACCAGCAGGCGCACAAGCTTGTCCGGATCCAGAATAAGCCCGAACTCCTTGCCGAGCTCAAAGAGCGTGTTCAGCTCCTGGATCTTGCGATCCAGCTTCCGGTTCACAAGACCGAGCTCCTCGATTCTGTGGCATTTTTCGATTGCGGCCGCGGCGATGCTGGCGAGCGAGAGCAGGTACGCTTCCTCCCGTTTCCGGAGGGGCTTCTTGTTGAGACGCTTCCCGAACCCCAGGAGTCCAATGGGCCTGTTGGAACTTGTGAGCGGGATAAGAATCTGCAGATCATTCTCGCGAAAGAATTTGATCCAGCGTGCCCGCCCGGCATGCACGCGGTCGGCGTGTTGAATCGTTTCGGGCAACGCCGGGATGTCCAGGACAGTGCCTTCCAGCTCATGCGGCATGCCTTTGGTCATTTCGACGCGGTGTTTGCCATCCGGGTCCGCGAGGAGGACGAGCGCGCGGGCGGACAGGAGTTTGCCCATCAGGGTGAGAAGGATATGGCCGAGAATGAACCGGAGGTCAAGAGAGGCGTTGATCAGCGTGCTGAATTCAAGCAGCGCGGAGTGTTCGAAGTGACTTTCGTAGGATGGCGCCGGTCGTCGCATGTCAGCGGGAAAGATACTTGATCAGGCGCACTTCGTTGCGTTTTCCCGGATGGATCTCATACTCCACTTTGTCCATGAGCCGTCTCATGAGATAGACGCCCAATCCACCCTTGCGATAGTGCGAGAGGTAGTCCTGCATATCCGGGGCATGGAGACTCGACGGATCGAAGCCGGTTCCGGAGTCCCGGATGATGATTTCAAACGTCCCGTTCTTCTGTTTGATCGTCACGGTAATGTCCCGATTCGGGTCATACCGGTACGCGTGTTTGATGACATTGGTGCATGCCTCATCGACGGCCAGCGCGATCTTGCTCACGTCCTCATCCGTGAACCCGAATGCGCGCGCTGCGTCCGAGACAAACTCGCGGACGGCGATGAGTCGTTCGGTGCGACTCTCAATATGGAGGGTGCGGGAGCTCACGGCTATTTGAGCATGCCGGTGAACTTGTTGAACGCGTCCTGTTCATCCTTGGTAATCTCGTACAGCAGGGGGAAGCCGAGGAGGTCGAAGACATTGTACACCTTGGACGACATGTTCGAAAGCTTGATATCGCCCTTGTTCTTCCGCACATCCTCGATGTACGCCATAAACACGCCCAGGCCCGCGCTGCTGATGTACGAGAGGTCTTTGCAGTTTATGATGATATTGTAGCGTTGGGATTTCAGAAGGGCCTGGAACACCTCTTCGAGTTTCGGCGCGGTGTGCGCATCCAGGTATCCTTTCAGGTCGAGGACCTGAACGTTCTCGCGTTCCCGTTGCGCTATTGTGAACTCACTCATACCGTCATCCTCCCATAGACAAAGCACATTTCACAGCTGGCCCGGTGTGCCGAGCCATCGGACCACCACGAGCGTCATGTCGTCGTGGGGCGTCCCCTTCTCGAGGAAATCATCCACCGCCCGGAGGATGTTTTCCTTCACCTGAACCGCAGGTGTACCGTCCGCAAGCCCCGCGGCAACGCGGAGGCGCTCGTACCCGAATTCCTCCTCGCCCTGGTGCGCTTCTGTCACCCCGTCGGTGTAGAGCACACACACATCGCCCGGATTGAGGTCTAGGGTGTGTTCCTCGATCGATCCCTGGAAGAGGGCATGATCGGCGAGACCAAGGCCCATGCCGTCGGGCCGGAGGTACTTGCTGGTCGATTCACAAACATGCAGCATCGGGCAGTGCCCCGCTCGGGCGATCTGGAACCGCCCCGTGCGCGTGTCGAGAATTCCGTAAATTAAGCTAACGAACGAATGTTTGTCAATAGACTCCATCAGCACTGCGTTCGCCCGCACCATGAAATCCCGCGGGGATGCGTAGAGACCGCTCAGGGACTGGAAGATCCCTTTCACTTCCGACATGTAGAACGCGGCCGGAACCCCCTTGCCCGAGACGTCACCCACGATGATCCCAATGAGATGATCGGAGAGCTTTACGAAATCGTAGTAGTCCCCGCCGACTTCGAACGCCGGGGTGGAGACGGCGTCAATGTCCAGGCCCGGTATGCTCGGCAATCGCTGGGGAAGCAGCTTGCGCTGCATTTCCTGCGCGAGGGTCATTTCCCGCACCAGCCGTTCCCGCTCGATGGATTTGTTGATGAGGCGGGAGTTCTCGATGGCGATCGTTGCCTGATCGGCAAACGTAGAGATGAGCTCCACATCGTCCTTCATGAAGCCGTACTCCGCCTCCTTCGTCGCGTACAGGAAACCGAGCGGGCCGACGTGTGAGACCAGCGGAACGATGACGAGGGAGCCGGGTTTAGGAACGCCTTTAGGCCCTCCCGCAAACCTGGGATCTTTAGCCACGGCATCGATGACCACCGGTTTCCCCTCGCGAAACACCGTCGTCCGCAGGTACCGGAGCCCCGAGCCGAGAAGATCCTCGATCTCCGCCCGGGTGACGTTCTTGAGCCCGACAATCTGCGTCTGACCGGACACGTTTCCGTCCGGATCGTTCATTTCCCCTGACTCGTCCCGGGACGGGAGGAGTTCAAGCCAACAGCTTCTGGCCTCGACAACCTGCATAGTCATGCTGGTCACGGTCTCCGTGAGCTCTCTGAAATCGAAGACCTGTGTCACCAGCTTGCTGAGCGTGTGGATGGATGCGACTTCCGACCGTTTCCTGTCAAAGGCCTCCGCGGTCGGGAGGTGGAAAAGCGTGCTCACAAACGCCATACCGCTGAAAATACCGCCGAACCACAACGAGAGCGAGATACACTCCTGGATGGGCCGGGAGTAGTAGGCCAGGCTGCGTGAAAGGATCTCGTTCTGGCTGAGCAGCGTATTCACCACGACGAACAGCACAAAGAGGAAGAAGGAAAAGACCAGCGTCAGGATCTTCTCCCGCTTAGTCAGATAGACGATCCAGGGCATGCGAAACGCGTTGACAAAAGCCAACACGATCGCGAGGGCATACAGGATGTACGTGACGGTGCTGGATTCCAGCGGCCGGAAGAACAGCGACGATATAGCCGTGGCCAACATGAGGGCGATGAAGATCCTGAAATTCCGCAGCGTCGACTTCTTCCGCGACACGAAGATGAGATCCTTCAGGAAACGGAGGAAGACCAGAGCAAAGGTGCCGGCGATGAGCCCGAGGAGGGACGCCAGGAACAACGTAGCATAGTCAAGGGGAAGCAGGGCAAGTTCTTTCGCATCGAAGCCGCCCGCGGGGAGAAAATTCAGAAGAATCGATCCTATCAGGAGGGCGATGACAAACACCAGGAGGAAGCCGAGGCGTCTGACGGGATTGACCGTTCGCGAAGAAATCGTCGCCTGGATGGCAAGGAAGATGAGCAAGAAGGCGCCGGCAGCGGTCAGCTCACGAAGGAACATGAGCCCGCCCATGTCCAACTCCACGTTCATGCGGATCACATCCACCGCAAATTTCACGAGGAGCAGGAAGAACGCACCGCCGAGAAAGAGGAACCGCCGGAACTTCATCATCCTTAGACCCTCAGCTGAAGCCAGGCGCCCTTTTGATACTTCGTGGAGATAAGGACGCTGTACGCAATAATATAGACGGGAAGGGCGAGCCAGGCGCCTTCGATTCCCCAGCCCAGCACCACCCCCAGCAGATAGCACGCGGGCAGGAAGATGATCCAGTGCGTCAGGACTTCCACCCACATGACGTACACGGTCGCCCCGGCGGCCTGCAGCGCGTGCGCCAGGACAATACCCGGCGCATAGAACATCTGGGCCGCGCCGGCGATCTGCAACAAGAGCCGGGCCTTCGCGGCGATTTCCGGGTCATTCGTAATAACACTCACCACCGCATCGGGAAACAGGATGAACACAGCCCCGAGCACGATGGTGAAGTATGTCGCGAGCCGCGCCGCCTCGATGCCGTATCGATGCGCAAGCTTGTACTCCGCGTTTCCCATGCTCTGTCCCACCAGGGTCTGCGCGCCAATGCCGAACCCGAAACAGGGTAGGAACGACATGAACAGCGCAGAAATCACCACCTGAGTCGCCGCCTGCTCGGCGGTCCCTATATAGCCCGCAAGGGCCGCAAACACCAGGAACCCGAGCAGGATCAGGATGTTCTGGAACGACACCGGGAGCGAAATACGCACGATCTGGCGCAGCAAGCTCCCCCGGATGCGTAGATGCGAGAAGTACTTGTAGGTTTTTCGATATCCAGGCGTAAAAGTTGCAAGAATGAAGTAGAGGCAGCCCAGGATATTCGAAAGCGCCACGGCAAGTCCCGCGCCCGTGAGCCCCATTGCCGCGATTCCGAACGCCCCGAAGATGAGAATGTAGTTGAGGATGATGTTCGAGAAGTTGACGATGATCGCGGAGTACATGAACACCTTCGTATGGCCGATCCCGTTGAAGAAGCCACGGTAGGAAACCACGAACAGAAAGACCCCGATCCCGATGAACCGCCATTGCATATACCCTGTTCCCGCTTCAGCCACGGCGGGATTGGCGGCAAAGAACCATATGAAGTCGTGGGCGAAGATGTATCCGGGTAGCGCGATCAGCAGCCCGACGAAGAACGAGAGCAGGAGGGAATTGTTCAGAACATCCCCGGCGGCGGCATAGTCCCGCTCGCCGCACCGGCGGGCCGTCAAGACATGCGTTCCGGTCGAGAGACTTGAGAATGCGCTGGTGATTGCCCAGGCGGCGAGGGAGGCGAGGGCCATGGCGGCAAGGGACACCTTGGTGTTTTCCAGGCGTCCGACCATGGCAGTTTCCGCCACGGTGACGACCATCTGCAAGGAGAGTCCTGCGACAGCCGGGGTGGAAATCTTTAGAACGGAGCGGGTGAGCGCCTTTTCAGGGAGAAGTTTCATGCACTCCTGCCATGGCCCCGCGCAGTGCCCGATATCCGGGGGTTATAGCGAGAGCTGAGAGATGAACCGCTCCGCTTCCCGCCCGTAGGTCGTCGTGGGATAGTTTTTCTTGAGACGCTTCAGGATGTCGAGCGCGCGCTCTTTCTCCCCTGCCTGCGCGAAATTGCGTGCAGCGTTGTTGAGGTGCTCGGCAATCGTTCCGTCCGTGGGATCCTTTGCCGCCGCCCGCTCAAAGTACACGCCTGCATCCTTGTGATTGCCCAGCGCCTCGTGACACGCCGCGATGCCGGCAAGGCGTGAAGCTTCCAGTAGCGCCTCCGGCGGATCGCAGTCCTCGAACTCTTCCATCGCTTCGGCGTACTTGCCGAGCTGGTAATACGCATCCGCGAGGTAGAACCGCGCAAGGTCTCCCGACCGGCTCCCCCCGAAATTCTCTACGATCGCCTTAAGGCCCGCGATGTTCCGTTCCGGCACGCCATCGACGGCTTGCTGGAACTGCCCGTTGTCGTAGAAGCCACGGACCGCTGCCAGCTGCGTCGCGGCGATTTCGTTGTTGTCGGACTGGTTCTTGAAGTAGATGGTCAATGCAATAACCACCGCCACGACGGCGGTGATGCCGATGCTGATCTGCCTCTTATGATCCTCGTAGAAGGACGTGGCCTTCATATACGAGGTGATCAGGGTATCTTTCTTCAGTTCGCGCTTGGTGATCTTCTTCTTGGGTCTGAGCATGGGATTCCGTTGAATAAATACTGCCGGATGTGAATATGCAGTGCGCCTGTCGGGAGTCGAACCCGAAACCTTTGGCTCCGGAGGCCAACACTCTATCCAATTGAGCTACAGGCGCTTGCGGGTGCCAATCCAGAGGGTGCGTACATGGATGGCTGAACCGGACAAGTAGAAAAAGATACAAAACATCCGCGCGGGAATCAAGGCCGGCCCCCGGAAGGGGCCCGTAAACGACGGAGGCCGTTGCCGGTTTTCCTAGGGAGATGCCAGGGGCTGTTCGGAGACAAGATGCGGGTCCACCGCACGCAGGCGTTCCTCGCTAATCGTGCCCTCGCGCAGCAGCCGCGCCACACTCCCCGTAACATCCAGGACGGTGGAGGGTTTGGAGGGCGGAAGCTGTCCGCCGTCTAGAAAGAGGTCCACGCCTTTCGGAATCGCACGGCGGATATCCGCCACATTGCAGAGCGGAGGCATGCCGGACAGATTCGCACTGGATGAGGTGAGGGGACAGCCGGCAAGTTCCAGCAGCCGCAGGCAGACCGGGCTGGAAGGAATGCGGACCCCGATCGTGCCGGTTCCACGCGAGAGGATATCCGGAACCGATTTTGAGGCCCTGAACACAAGGGTCAAGGGCCCGGGCCAGAACGCATCGATGAACCGCTGGGCAAGGGGGGTGATCTCATCCGTCAACGACCGGAGTTGGTCCTGCGAACCGGCTATCACCAGAATGGGCTTCTGGTCCGTACGGTGCTTGAGGGCACGAACCTTTGCAATGGCCGATCCGTCCCACGCATTCGCGCCGATTCCGTACAGCGTTTCCGTCGGATACACGATAATGCCTCCTGCCTGGATAACCTCCGCCGCAAGAACAAGCGGCTTGTCCTCAGGGAGCGCCAGGGATACTTCCATGGTCAGGGCCATTCATACCTCCCGATGGTCGTGTGAGAGGAATTCATGTACGGCATCAAGTACACGTGAGGGGAGCAGATTGCGCATGCACACAAACGTCTTGATCGGGCATCGAGGGCCTCCGTGAATCGCGCACGGTTTGCACTGCAGCCCGTGCACCTCGAGGACACGGTCGCGGGGCCCTAACGGGCCGAACCCGAACGCGGGGACCGTAGCGCCGAACAGGGCGATCACCGGTGTCCCGACCCCCCCGGCGAGATGCAGAGGAGCGCTGTCATTGGTGACGGTCACGCGGCAGCGGCGCATGAGCTCTGCGGATTGCAGCAAGCTCAGTTTGCCTGAAGCGTCGAGCACGGGAACTCCCTGCACGCATGCCTCTGTGATTTCCCCGCAGAGCTTTTGATCATCCGGCCCGCCGATCAGAACGACGCCGACGCCGTCCCGTGCCAGGGCGCTCGCAACGTGAGCAAAGTATTCCCCCGGCCATCGCTTGGTGAACCAGACGGACCCCGGTGCGAGCGCCACCAGCGTGCGCCTGCCGAATCCCGGCGCGCGAGATTCATGGTCGGTAACGAGGCGATCTACTGCCCGGGCATCGTCGGCGGAGGGAAAGAGGCGCGGCCGCACGCCTTCTTCCGCGGAAATGCCGAGCGGCGACAACAGCGCAAGATTCCGCCGCGTTTCATGCACAGCGCGATCGTCAGGGACGACATCGTTCAAGAGCCATCTTCCCGCGCTCGTGGCAAAGCCGATTCGGCGAGGGATGCGCGCGCACCAGACCGCCAGCGCGCTGCGCAACGAGCGGTGCGGAACCACAGCACTATCCGGCTTCAACGACTTCAGCTCGCGAACAAGCCGCAGGAATCCGCCGATGCCGCTGTCCCGGCCCTTTTTGTCGTACGCGACGACTTCATCGATGGCCGGATGGCCTCGCAAGACCGATGCCGCGGCCGGGATGGCAACGACGGCGACGTACGCCGCGGGCCACGCCGTGCGTATACTCTGTGCCACGGGCAGCGTCAGCACGAGGTCCCCGACGAAGGCCGTGTGAAAGATCAGGATCCGGTGACCGTCGGTCATACCGCAGCCGCTTCATGTGGCCCGGCGACGTGATGTTGTTCGTAGCCCGGCGTGTGCTTCCAGCGTTTGTGCATCCAGAGCCAGTGATCGGGCCGCATGCGAATGTAGCGTTCCAGCACCGCCGTGTGGCGTTTGGTCAGTTCCACAATCTGCGCCTCCCGCTCACCGCTGAGGCCGTCCGTCGGGACGCGCTCGAAGATGGCATCGTGCGTACCATCGTCACGCCGCATGAGGAAGACCATGACGATCGGTGCGCCCGAGCGCAGGGCAAAGGCGGCGGCCCCCCGGTGCGTCGCGGAAGGCCTGCCAAAGAAAGGGATGAACACCGACTCGCGCGGCCCGCTCTGGTCCCCCAGAATCAGGACCACCTTGCCGCTCTGCAAACCCTTCAGGACTTCCCGCACGGAGGGTCCCATGGGGACCGTCGTCACATCAAACCGCCGCCGCCGCGCGTCGATCATCGCGTCGATTCGCTCGTTGCGCTGCCGCTGTGCGATGGCAATAATCGGCGCGGGGATGTGAAGCTTGACGCCGTTGAGAAGGAACTCCCACGATCCGAAGTGCGCCGACATGAGGATAACCCCGCGACCTTCGTTCAGCGCTTCATGCAGGATCCGGATATTCTGTGGGTGGATCTTCTCCTTCAGC
Source organism: Bacteroidota bacterium (assembly GCA_020846365.1). Lineage (GTDB taxonomy): Bacteria > Bacteroidota > Ignavibacteria > UBA10030 > UBA6906 > JAGDMK01. Next base: position 4,155 of record JADLEA010000287.1, on the reverse strand, counting down.
ACGGCGCTTTCCTGACCGCCGGCCCAGAGCATTTCCAGGATCGACCTGCCGTAGTTCCGATATGCGCCGCGTGCGATCTCTCTGATCTCGCGGATCGTCTTTTCCGGGAAGGCGCGGACCAGATTGTCGAACGTCACGGCTTTCCGGTACCCCGTAAGGAACAGCACCGCGGATCCCATCAGGGAGCCGAAAGCATCCGCCAGCCGGTACGGCAGCCGGCTCACGAGAGCGGCGAGCAGGCGGAATGCGGCATATTCAAGCCAGGGAATCACTCCCCGAGTCTACCGCGTAATCCCCACGCGATCCCAGCTTTCATCGTGCAGCTCGTTGCGATGCGTGGAGTGGACTAGTTCATAATCGCCGGCGGCATTGCGGAGCACAAACACAAAGATCACGCCGCCCTGGATATTGTTGTACGACCAGATCTCATACGGCCTGGTCTCTGTCTCGTTCGGATGACGCTCCACGTCGTCCGCGTGTCCATACATAACCACCACGCGGCCGCGGTCTGTCCGGTACCCTTCGCGCGACATGGCGCGATAGTTCGTGTTGGCATAGGCGATCCGCGCGAGATACTCGTCCCGTTCACCCGGCGGTCTCCGCCGCCAGAATTCCGAGAGGAATTTCCGTTTCGCATCCACGCCCTCCAGCGCTTCGTACTGGTCCTTCTCCTCGTCGAGGACAATGTAGCGGCACCATTGAAACTCGCGATCGAGTTCGCTTTCGTCCATTGCCATGTACTGCGGCATGGGCATTTTCGAGGCGGAAGCCAGAAGAGTAGAATCAACGCCCAGGGTCGGATTGTACACAAACATCTTCCTTCCGGTGGTGGTTTTCACCTTTCCGTCCGATCCGAGAAGCGACAGGGTCAGCGTGTAGGATCCCGTGCGGAGGTTTTTCACAGGGAAGTTGTCAATGATGACGCTGGACTCCCCCGCCCGCTTGCGTGGGCGGTCACGGGAAATGATCTCTTTGCCGATGGCATCATACACACTGGTGCGTGTCACAAACCCGCCGGTGTCGGTTTCGGAGAGCATGTTGTACGCCTCGGCGTACGTGAAGCACATCTGGTCTTCGCTGAACATGCTGCCCACATTGGGAATCACATCGAGGGTGTTCTTGTAGAAGATCCCCCCCTGTTTCCCCTGCCGGATCACGGTGGCGAGTTCCACGTCGCTGAGCGTCGGGGTGGTCGTGGCGAACGGCTGAACCGGCATACGCAGTGCGAGACTGTCACGCCGGTCGGGATTGTGGCGGTCACGCGCGAACATGCGAAGGACGTATTCCCCCGGCTCCAATTGCAGCTTGTACACCCCGACAAGATTCATGCCGCGGGAAAAGGCCGCCGTGTCCGTCACCGTGTGAGGCACCAGCCAACGGTCGGCGTGCGTTGTGGTATCATTGCGCGTAATGTTGACGGTAAGGTCCGCCGCACCGCTCAGACCGGCGGAATCCGGCTGATAGGTCAGCATACGCTCCGCAAAAGCATACGCAATCTCAATAAGCACATGGTCGTCATCTCCTCCGCGAAAACGGTACACGTCGACCGACAGATTGAACGGATCAGAGGGCGTGTAGGTCTGTGATCCCGAAAGAGACACGTTGCATAGCAAGAGTATCAGGATACTGCTGACGCGACACAAATGTCCCATGGATGCTCCTCGACAGAAGTAGTGAAGGTACATGATGGTGTCCCCTTCGGGACACTGACGGTGTGGAGAGGGTCTTGTCGGTCCGGGCTACTCGCCCAACACTTTTATGATGACACGCTTGCGCCGCTTGCCATCGAATTCGGCATAATACACCTGTTGCCAGGGACCCAGGTCGAGGGCTCCGCCGGTCACCGGCAGGATGACCTCATGGTGCACAAGCAGGCTTTTCAGGTGCGCATCTCCGTTTGTCTCTCCGGTGCGGTGGTGGCGGTACTTCTCCTTGAACGGCGCCAGATGCTCCAGCCACTCATCAATGTCCTCTATCAGCCCGTCCTCCGCATCGTTTACATATACGCCCGCGGTGATATGCATCGCGGACACCAGCACCATTCCCTCGCTGATGCCGCTCTTGCTCACGACAACCTGCACCTGGCCGGTGATGTTGATGTACTCGCGTTTCGTGCGGGTGTTGAACCAGAGGTACTCGGTGGCGGCTTTCATGGCTGGCCCAGCATGGCCTTGAGCCTGCGGATTGCATCCTGGGGCTGGAACGGTTTTGGCAGAAACTCATCCGCTCCCGCCTTCAGGACCATATCCCTGACCGCGCTCCCGCTCATGCCGCTGGTGCCCACGATCTTGACCGCGGGATTGAGGGTCCTGGCATGGCCGATGAGGTCGACACCCGCGAGTTTCGGGAGATTGAGGTCCGTAATGAGCAGCCCGATGTCGCCTGCGTGAGCCTTCAACACTTCCAATCCTTGTTTTCCGTCATTCGCCTGATAGACCGTGAATCCCTCCAATTCCAACAAGAGCGCGAATAAACCGCGAAGTTCCTGTTCATCCTCAACGATCAAAACGCTTCCGTCGCCCGCTGACGCCATCGGCCGCTCCTGTGTGTTGTCACCTGTTCATAATATACCCAGCCAACAGTTTAACTGCAACTCTCCCCTTGGATACGGGAACGCGCTTTTGTATATTCTGCCATGGCGGGTCTCGACCTCATTCTCCTGCTGGCATTTGGCACGGTCTCCCTGGGAGCACTCGCAGCATCGTTCTGGTGCCTGCGGCGGGCCATGGCCGCGGCGACCAAGAAAGACGGGGATATCCGCATGTTCTTCTGGACCGTCGGCATGTTTGCCACCCTCATCGTGTCCGGTCTGAGTGCGGCCTACATCCTCGTGCCCATCCTGTTCGGGAGATAGGCGAGATGCTGCAGCTGCTCCTCGCCGCACTCTTCCTGCCCACAACCGCTGCTGACTCCGCCCGGTCTCTGCCATCCCTTGCCATCGAAGTGCAGGACGCTTCACGGCCGTTTGTGTTCACCAACACCGTCGATGCATTTTACTACGGAGAGACCGGCGGTCCCAACACCACAGGGTGGCAGGGATTCAACGTCCGGGGGAAAGAACTCCTCGACGACTATATCCTCCTCGTTGAAGGAAAACCGTTTCCGCGTACAGGCGCTCACAAGACTCTCGTGTTCCCGGATCACCTGGAACGACATTATCCCGTCGGTCTTCTGGAAGAGGTCTGGCCGGTCGATAGCCTTCCCCTGGTCGGCGTCACACTCTCCTTCCCCACTCCGGCGGAAGCAGGCATTGTCCCGCTCATCACGGACGTCCGGTCCCGCGAGGCCCTGACCATCCGTCTTTCACCGGGAGCGGCCCTCTTCGCCAGGACGATGGAATTGCAGCGCCCCGGAGATCCGGCCAGCTCCCTTTGGCTGGGGGTTTCCGGCACCAACGCGCTTCCGGAAACGCTGGACACCCGGCTCGCACGGCAGTACGGCCCGGTCAGAGTTTACGGCCGGAAGTCCCGGAAACACACATTCCTCTTCGCAGCAGGCCGCACCGAATCGGAAGTCCATCGATACCTGCAAACCGGCAGACATCACGCATCCCGCCTCCGCGCCGAACGAAGGCGCCGCATGGAGACCGAGCTTTCGAGGGGGTACATCCGGACCGACCTTCCCGAGTTCGACAAGGCGCTGGCATGGGCCAGGCTTTCGTTAAACGCTCTGATCATGAACCAGACGGGCAAAGGCATATTTGCGGGCCTGCCCTGGTTCAACAACTACTGGGGACGCGACACGTTTATTGCCCTTCCGGGGGCCACGCTCGTCACCGGTTCCTACCCGGAGGCCCGAGAAATCCTCCGTTCGTTCAGCGCATTCCAGAATCGGGACTCGACGTCGGCGGATTATGGCAGAATACCAAATCTCGTCACGCCGACAGATACTGCATTTAACACGGCTGACGGGACGCCGCGGTTCGTCATGATGGCACGGGAGTACGTGGAACGCTCCGGCGACGAGGAGTTTCTTCTCGAGATCTACCCGGTCATTCTCCGCTCCATTGAGGGAACCCTCAAGCATCACACGGACTCCTTGGCCTTTCTAATTCATGCCGACGCGGAGACGTGGATGGATGCGGTCGGACCTGACGGGCCCTGGAGTCCCCGGGGAAACCGCGCCAATGACATCCAGGCGCTCTGGGCACAACAG
>JADLEA010000286.1 GCA_020846365.1 Bacteroidota bacterium | reverse complement strand
CGACAGGCGCAGACGGGCTCGACATCGACTACAAAACCGACGTCACGCGTGCGCACGAAGTGATGCAGCACCGCACCGTATTCGTCGGCAACATCGACCCCAGCGGCGTGCTTGCCCTCGGATCTCCTGAGAATGTGGCCTCGTCGGTGAGTCAGCTTCTTCACGTCTTCGCTGATACCCCGCGGTTTGTTCTCAACGCCGGATGTGCGCTGCCTCCCGGCACTCCATCTGAAAACATCCGGATGCTCATGTCCACCGCGCGGGGGTTTCGATGACAGAAGCGGACCGGGAGAACCTTCGCCGGCTGGGATGGGATGCTTTTTTCCAGGAACACCTGCCGGGGCATATTGAAGCCGGTCTGGCGCCGGCGCGCGTGATTATCCGGCAGAAGAACCGCTATACCCTATCCGACGGCACGCAGGAATGGTCGGCCGAGATTTCCGGTCGCATCCATTTCACCGCACGGACGGCAGGGGATTATCCGGCTGTGGGAGATTGGGTGGTTATCCGCGCGCGGCCGGAGGAGGGCGCGGCAACCATACATGCCATCCTCCCCCGGAAGTCCTCCTTTGTCCGCAAGGTTCCGGGCGTTCGCGAGGAGGAGCAGGTCGTCGCCGCAAACATCGATACGGTGTTTCTCGTGAACGGGTTCGACGCCGGCGTTAATATCCGCCGTATCGAGCGATACCTCGTTGCGGTCGCGGAGAACGGTGCCCGCCCCGTCATCGTGCTGAACAAGGCCGACCTTGACCCGGAGGCGGACGAGGTGGTGGAGGAGGTGCGCGCTGCCATCCCCGCGGTCCCCCTCGTCGTCACCAGTGCGAAAAAGGGATCCGGCCTCGAACAGCTTCTCGCCTACGTCGGGCTCGGGCAGACCGCTGCATTGCTTGGCCCGTCCGGTGTCGGGAAATCCACGATCGTCAATGCCCTCCTTGGTGAACAGCGATTTGCCACTGATGAGGTTCGGCTCACTGATCGCAAAGGGCGGCACGTCACGAGCCACCGGGAGCTTGTGGTGTTGCCGTCAGGCGGGTTGTTGATCGACACGCCGGGTATGAGGGAATTGCAGCTCTGGGATGTGGATGAAGGCGTTCAGGAGACGTTCGACGATATTGAAGAGCTTGCCGCCGCATGCAAATTCCGGGACTGCAAGCACGCCGGAGAACCCGGGTGTGCGGTACGAGCGGCGGTGGAAGACGGAACCCTGGACGAGGACCGCCTTGCCAGCTTTGCGAAACTGCAACGCGAGATTGCCTTCCAGCGGCGGCGCACCGACAAGGCGGAGCAATTGCGGGAAAAACAGCGGTGGAAAAAGCTGACGTCCCAACACAAACGCGGGTATAAGAAGTGAGCGTGCGCTGTGCCTGAACCCCGGGATCCCCGGGAACGCGCCGGAGGAAATCCGGAGGCTAGGTCCCTGATCCGCGCAGGACGCGCGACGGCAGCATGAACAGCGCCTTAATGAATGAGAAGAGCGCGTCCACCGTAATGCCGATCAGTCTGAACGGAAGAAGCAGTACCCACACGATGGGATACAACACCAGGGCCAGCAGCGCGAGCGGCCAGCAGATGACGAGCAGGATGAGCCACAGCAGGAATTTGAGCATACCATACCTCCGCCTCAATATACGAATTTTTAACCTGAGAGTTACGCGCGCCTCATGAACCAACGCCAGCTGCGCAAAACCATTGCGAGTTTCTATTCGAAGAAATTCGATTCCAGCGCCGAACTGCTGGAGCATGTCATCCACCAGATTGTCGAACACGCCGGCATTGACATCACCGGCGGCAGGGTGTGGCGGCTGAATGCTGCCGCCTATGCGTACGAATTGATCGCGCAGGTCGGCGCCGTGGAGCGCATTCGTGACCGCTACAGGCTGCGCGCCGACCGGTACGCACTCTTCAGCCTGCTGTCTCGACAGCGCGTCGTCGTCCTCCAGGAAACCAACAGCTATCTCCGACGCAAAGGCATTCTCCGGTATTCCGCCACCGGCGTGGGCGACGTCGTCAAGGTCCGGGGAACCTCGCTCTACCAGTACGTGCTCTCGTTCAACACCGCCCTGCCAAAAGACGAGATTGCGCCTACGCTGGACATAATCGGCATGGCGGTCAGCAGCATGCTGAGCAGCCAGAGAAATGAACGCCGCAGCACGCAATACAAAAGGGATCTGGACAAGGCCCGGGAGATTCAGCAGAGCATTCTCCCCGACCGCAATCTGCGCTTTCACCACTACGACATGTACGGCATCTCCTTCGCCGACAAGATCGTCGGAGGGGATTTTTTCGACTACATCGAAAGTGAAGAGGGAGACCGCCTCGCGGTGGTGATCGGCGATGCGGCTAGCAAAGGCATGGTAGCTGCGGTGCAGGCCCTGTATGTTTCCGGCGCGCTCCGCATGGGCATCGGGTTTCAAACAAAGCTGACCTCGCTCATTCAGCGCATCAACGGGCTCGTGCACCGGATGTTTCCCGCCGAGCGCTTCCTCACGCTCTTCGTTGCGGAGTTTACGAACGACGTCAAAGGCATCTGTTTATATGTGAACTGCGGCCACCCCCGTCCCATATTGTACCATGCCAGGCAAAACGCGATCGAATACTGCGATCCTACCGGCACTGTGATCGGCCCGTTTCCCGAACACCCTGTCCGTCGCGAGAGCGCCCTCCTGGGAAAAGGCGATGTCATGCTCCTGTACACCGACGGGGTTGTGGAAGCCATGGACCCGGAGGAAACGCAGTACTCAGAGCATCGCCTCGCCCACGATCTCGTCACGCACCATACCGGGACTGCCCGGGAGATCGCACAGACCCTTCTGGACCGTGTGACAGCATACGGGGCAAAGGGAAAGAATCAGGATGACAAAACGGTGGTGGTGATCAAGCGCGTGGAGTGACGCCGAAGCCGTGACGGCGGGATCTTCTTCGCGGAACCTACAGGTAGTAGAGGTACTTCACCTTGAAAACTCCCACACGATCGGTGGACTGCAGCCGCCGGACGGCCTGACCGGGTTGTACAGCCGCATCGACTGCCGGTAGCCGCTCCTGGATGTCGTTGAGCGCCAGATAGATCCAGCTCTTGGGAAGGAAGTTGTAGGAAAACAGGAAGCCGAAGATCATATGCTCCACCTGATCGGTGGATTTCAGGAAGAGATTGTCGACGTAGACCCTGAGGTTGAGATTGTTTACTGGCGTGAGGGAGACATAAGGACGTGCATTGTAGGTGATCTCTTCCACGCCGCCATCCGGTTTCCCTTCCACATGCATGTTGTAGGACGTTCCGATATCAAGCGTGCTTAACACATTCCACCCGGCTTCGCTTCCGACCCACGTGTAGTACGAAAGATAGTCGCGCAGGAAATTGTACGTCCGTGCGTATCCCCCCCATGCGCTGCAATACCAGCGCGGCGAGACATTGAGCCAGACATTCCAGTCGAACTCGTACGCCGTGTACTTCTTCCCGGCGTCCTTACTCCCACCGCCGCTGAGTGTCACCTCGAATCCCCAGTTGCTGCGGAACTGCATATTCAGTCCGAGTATCCCACCCCAATCCGTGTACAGGTCGGCATCTTCGTAGTACACGAAGAACCCGCTGTACTGAAATATGGAGGAAACTGCTCCTTCCTTGAAGTACCATCTCGGCCCGGCGAGCGCTGTCATGTTCGCTGTGCCGCGCCAGGGGACAAATCCGACCTCATCCACGTCGAACTCCTTCCCGATGACGCGTGTTCGCACCAGGATTCCGTAGTCATCCGTAAACATGCGGAACCCCGCCGAGCCGCCGAAATCCCCTTTCCCGTTGTTGATGGATCGTGCGAGCTGGTAGGCAAGTTGAAACGAGGAACTGCGGAATGCCCCGTCGATGTCGAGAACTCCCTCCACGTGACCCGGCGTGTGTTTCCCGACATAAAGCAGGCCGATGGCGGAGTTTTCCATAATATGTTTCTTCACTCTGGCTGAAGTAAACACGGCTGAAGGTTCATGCAGGGATTCGCCACCGGCTTCAGAGTCTACCTGGCCCGTTCTGGCAACGAACCCTCCGTATTCCCAGGAGCCCAGACGGCCGAAGGTCTTTGCTCCCACATTCAGAGGCACGAGTACCCCACCGCCCAGGGACCGGCCAATCCGCCTTGAGTAAAAGAGTTCGAGCGGTTGATAGAATCCGGAATTGCGTTCCTTGCCCGACGCCATGAAGATCTCGTTTCCTGCCGTGAAAAATGGACGACGTTCAGAGAAGTAGGTTTCATAACGCGAGATGTTGAATTCGTAAGGATCCGCTTCGATCTGGGCAAAGTCCGGATTCCCCGTCAGCTGGAACGTCAGCTTCTCGGAAGGATTATAGAAGATATCGATGCCTGCCTCGGGTTCTCCTTTGTACTTGCTTCCTCCAAGATGTTCGACGCGCGCCAGCGCGACGGGATACACTTCGAGGTTGAGGCCTTTGACGACCGGACGGGCACCGTTGAGGATCAGCCGGCCGAACCGGGATATCCGTTGTGATTGGGACTGCTCGTATTTGCACCAGTACAGGTCTTCATTCGTCGAAGCAATCCAGCGATCCACATCCAGGCCCCATTCGGAAAGCTCTCCATTGTACCGGATCGATTTGAACGGGATTTCCATTTCCACGATGTATCCCCAGGGATGCACCTCCGTCCCTGCAAACCAGACACCGTCCCAGCTGTTGTCGATGTTTCGTCCGTCGTCGATCAGGCGCGAGTCGAACTGCACGCCCGACGAGGTCACGCCGAACTTGTATGCTGTCTGGTCATCGTTAAAGGTATCAAGCATGATTGAAATGCCATCCCCGTTCGCTTGGTCATGCACGCCGGCAATATTCTGCATCGGCGCCTTTATGTGGTAGCATACGACCAGGCCGTACAGGGCCTCAGGGGTGGCCAGAAGCCGAACCACGGTCCTCTCCGTCGGGGGTTGGCCGTAGAATGGAGCCTGCTGTTCAAAATCCGCGACCGAATCGGCCTCCGACCAAACCGGATCGATGATGCCGTCGATACGCGGGGCTGCGGAGGCAGACTGGAGCAAAAAGGATTTGCCCGTCTGGGCGTGCACGTGACTGCCGAGAAGGAGGCACGCGGCAAGGAGTCGATAGCAGTTTCGCGGCTTGAGAACCGAGCAGAGCATGGAAACGCAGATTATTGGTGACCCCCCCTTTCGGTACAACGAATCCCCGTAACGGAAGTTGCAGAAACGATACCCGCGTTGCATCTGGCCGCGATTCTGTCTACCTTCGACGAAGCGCCAAACTCTCTTCCAGCCATTCGTCTCCCGGAATACCTATGACATCCGTCGAGCAACTCCTCCAGTCGGTCAGCGATGTAATCTGGGGGTATCCGCTGTTGATCCTCCTCTTTGGAACGCACCTCTATCTCACGTTCAGATTGCGGTTTATCCAGCGCTATATCGGAACGGCCATCCGCATTTCCCTCCGGCGGTCTTCGGAGGGCGCCGGGGATGTGAGCCAGTTCGGGGCACTCACGACGGCCCTCGCCGCGACCATCGGAACCGGCAATATTGTCGGCGTGGCAACGGCTGTTGCTGCCGGCGGCCCCGGCGCGGTGCTCTGGATGTGGCTCACCGGCGTATTTGGCATTGCGACAAAATACTCGGAAGCGTTGCTCGCGGTGCGATACCGCATCACCACCCCTTCCGGCATGATGGCAGGCGGCCCGATGTACGTGCTTGAGCGAGGCCTGAAACAGAAATGGCTCGGCGTGGTTTTTGCCATACTCACCGCCGTCGCTGCCTTCGGCATAGGCAACATGGTCCAGGCCAACTCGATCTCTTCCATGGTGCAACACACGTTCAGCATCGACCCGTGGATTTCGGGCGCGGTCATGACCGTCCTGACGGCAGTTGTCATTATCGGAGGCATCAAGTCCATCGCCCGCGTGTGCGAAGCCCTGGTTCCCTTCATGGCGATCTTCTATGTCCTGGGCTGTCTCGTCCTGCTCGGCATGCATATCCAAACGGTACCGGATACTCTTGCTCTCATTTTCCAATCCGCGTTTTCCGGCCAGGCCGCCCTGGGCGGTTTCCTGGGAGCGGGGATGAAAGAAGCCATTCGTTACGGCATTGCGCGCGGCTTGTTCTCCAATGAATCCGGATTGGGCAGCGCGCCGATCGTTGCAGCAGCCGCGCAGACGAAGAACCCCGTCCGCCAGGCCCTGGTATCCTCGACCGGGACATTCTGGGATACGGTTGTCGTGTGTGCGATGACCGGCATCGTGATTGTCAATTCCGGAGAGTGGCTCAACGGTCTGAGAGGAGCTGAACTAACACACGCCGCGTTTTCCGACATTCCCGTTGTGGGACCTATCGTCCTGACCGTCGGCCTCCTGACTTTCGTCTTCTCGACGATTCTCGGATGGTCATACTACGGGGAAAAGGCCGCCGAATACCTGTTCGGACCGCGCATCATAAAACCGTACCGCTGGCTCTGGGTCGTTGCGGTCCTGGTGGGTTCTGTGCTCTCGTTACCCATGGTGTGGACGTTTGCCGATATTGCCAACGGACTCATGGCCGTGCCCAATCTGATCGCTCTGCTGGCGCTCAGCGGGATTTTGATCGCGGAAACCCGGACCTATCTCTGGAACGGGAACCTCGACGCGGATATGCTGTTTAAAGACACGAAGGACATCAAGGAGTAGTCAGATATGAAAGGCAGTATCGTTCTTATTACCGGCGCATCGAGAGGGATCGGACGAACAGCTGCAGTGATGTTCGCACAGGCCGGGGCACGCGTGGCAGTGCACTACAACAGCAACCGGACAAGCGCAGAGCAGACGCTTTCCTCTCTTCCGGGGACAGGACACGAACTCTTCCAGGCAGATCTCGGCAAGACCGCCGACGCGAAACGGCTCGTCCGGGATGTCCTCGCACGCATGCACCGCATTGACATTCTCGTGAACAACGCCGGCTTGTGGGTGGATCACCCGCCCGCAAAGACCTCTTTTGACGCATGGGTAGGCGCCTGGGAGAAAACGATCGGGACGAACCTCCTGGGCGCGGCCTACGTGGCGCACGGCGCGGCGGAAGCGATGATCCGGCAAGGAGGGGGAAGAATCATCAACATCTCCTCGCGCGGCGCGTTCCGCGGCGAACCCGATGGCCCCGCGTACGCCGCAAGCAAGGCAGGGCTCAATGCAATGAGCCAGTCACTCGCGAAGGCCCTTGCCCCGCACCATATCTACGTGTTCGCGATTGCGCCGGGATGGGTCGACACCGACATGGCCGCCGATCTGCTCCGCGGACCCGGCGGAGACGAGATTCGCGGCCAGAGCCCGATGGGCCGCGTTGCGCAACCCGAGGAGATCGCACGTACCATCCTCTTCCTCGCATCAGAAGGCACCGACGCACTGACCGGTTGTATCATTGACGCAAATTGCGCATCATATCTCCGCACCTGAAGGAATCAGCGCTGAAGGGAGAGCAGGGCAATGTCATCCGGCGAGACGATGTCATTGCGGGAAGTGTTGACGCGCCTCTCGCGCCCGGGAGAGCTGT
>JADLEA010000285.1 GCA_020846365.1 Bacteroidota bacterium | reverse complement strand
GCAGGACAACACCATCACCTACACCGGACACTCCTGGGCGGAATCCTACATCAAGGAACAGCATCGATGGGCCTTTGTGGATCTCTCCCATGCGCACATTTACATCACCAACAAGAGCGGCCAGGTCTTGAATACCGCGGAGCTCTTCCATCTGAACCAGCAGAACGCGTTCGACAGCGTCACCGCCAGGGTCTACGTCGATTGGGAATGGCAATCGCGTATCGGCCTTTCCATGTCCGACACGGTGATCTCATTGCCGTTCACGCTGTGCAACATGGAGGTACGGAACGAGTTCACCTCCCACAACATCTTCAAGTTCCGGCGCCCGCCGAACGTGGAGGATGTGCGGGAAATCTACACGGGTTTCTTCGAGGACGGGACGTTTCTGTGGGGGAACCTGGAGCGGTATCTGTTCAAGCCGCAGCTTGCGTATTCCCTCTATCCAACGGAAGGCGCGGAGACATACTTCCTGAGGCGCGTGCTGTTTCTCGGTCTCCTGGCGAACCTGGTGCTCTGGGTGTTTCTCGCCATACGCGGGCGGGCACGAAAGGTCAACACGCAACCACGTTAACTGCCAGACCGCCGAGAGAGGTTTCCTTGTAGGTGCTCTTCATATCGAGTCCCGTCTGGTGCATGGTGGCGATGACGTGATCCAGCGACACGATATGAAGTCCGTCGCCCCGCAAGGCAAGGCGTGATGCGTTGATGGCCTTTACCGCCGCCATGGCGTTCCGTTCGATGCAGGGTATCTGCACCAGCCCGCCGACCGGATCGCAGGTAAGGCCGAGGTTGTGCTCCATGCCGATTTCCGCGGCCTCCTCGATCTGAGCATTGGATCCCCCGAGTGCCGCCGTCAGTCCGGCCGCAGCCATGGAGCATGCCACTCCGACTTCCCCCTGGCAGCCGACCTCCGCCCCGGAAATCGATGCATTTTTCTTGTAGAGCAATGCGATGGCGCCGGCGGTCAGGAGGAAGTTGATGATGCCGTCCTCATCAGGATGGGAACAGAAACGCTGGTAGTAATGGAGCACGGCGGGAAGAATGCCCGCGGCGCCATTGGTGGGCGCCGTGACCACGCGGCCGCCGGCGGCGTTCTCCTCATTGACGGCGAATGCATACAGGTTCACCCAATCCAGAATACTGAGCGGATCCCGCAAGGACTGCTCGGGTTGACTAACGAGAGCGCGGTGGATCTGCGGCGCACGGCGCTCCACCTGGAGTCTCCCCGGGAGGTATCCATCCTTTGCAATGCCACGCTCGACACACCTCTGCATGACGTTCCAGATGTTCAGCAGTGAGGCGCGGACCTCCGCTTCCGGGCGCCATGTCTTTTCGTTCTCCATGACGAGGTCGGGAATGCTCAGCATGTGCTCGTCGGCCTGATCCAGCAACGCATCCCCGCTTTCGAACGGATACGGAACGGACTGACGCTGCTGGACAGTCGTGCGAATCCCTTCCGCCGTCTCCTCCACGACAAACCCGCCCCCGACCGAATAGTACACGGCATTCTTGACCTCGCTTCCCTGCGCGCCGGATGCGGTGAATCGCATGCCGTTGGTGTGGTAGGGCAACCGATCCTTCATCCTGTACAACAGGTGGGATTGTTCGTTGAACGGAACAGGGTGGCGCCCCAGAAGGGAGAGTTCTCCTCGGGTCCGAATCTCCTGGAGCATGAGGTCTATCGCATCGGGATCGACGTCTTCCGGCGTTGCACCAACAAGGCCAAGGATGATGGCGCGGTTCGTCCCGTGCCCGGCACCGGTGAAAGCCAACGAGCCGAAAAGTTCGACGGTTACCCCGGCAACCTGACCGAGCACGCCAGCCGCGTCGAGACCGGATGCAAACAACCGGGCGGCGCGCATGGGGCCGACCACGTGGGAGCTCGACGGGCCTATGCCGATCGTATAGATGTCAAATATGCTGAGGTTCACCGCATCTCCATCCTACAGCAGACCCCGTTTTTTCAGAAGCGGTTCAATCGTGGGTTTCTTTCCCCGGAACCGCTCATACAACACCATCGGATCCTCCGTGCCTCCCCGTTCCAGAATGTTCCGCCGGTATGCTTCCGCGGTCGTCCGATCGAAAAGGCCCTTTTCTCTGAATGCTTCAAAGGCATCCGCGTCCAACACCTCGGCCCAGATGTAGCTGTAATAACCGGCGCTGTACCCCCCTGAAAAGATGTGCGCGAAGTAGGGAGTCCGGTACCGGGAGATGATCTCCGGCATCAATCGGATGCGATCGAACGTCGTTCGTTCAAAAACCGTGGCATCCCGGGACGTCGTGTCGGAGAGGGTGTGCCAGTCCAGATCCAGGATTGAGGCAGCCAGATACTCTACGGACGCAAATCCCTGATTGAACGTTTCGCTTTTCACGATCTTCTGCACGAGTGCCTCCGGGATCGGCTCATCCGTCATGTAGTGACGCGCGTACGAGCGCATCACGTCGGGGTGACGCGCCCAGTTCTCCATGATCTGGGACGGAAGCTCGATGCCATCCCGCGGCAGGCCGACGTTATCATATGCACGCCGGGAGAGCAGCCCGTACAGTGCGTGTCCGAATTCATGAAAGAGCGTTTCCACGTCCTCGAGACTGAGCAGGGCGGGTTTATCTGCTGCCGGACTGGAGAAGTTGCCGACGTTGTAGACCACCGGCGTGATCACACTGTCGCCTATCCGGCCGTAGGAGCGGAAGGAACCCATCCATGCACCCGGACGCTTTCCTCCCCGGAGGAAGTAATCAGTAAAGAGTATGCCGATGTGCGCGCCGTCCATCCCTTTGACTTCGAACACCTGCACGTCATCAGCATATTTCGGGATGTCTTTCCGTTCAATGAATTGCAGGCCGAACAGGCGGGAAGCAACATCGAAAGCACCCTTGCGGACGTTCTCCATCTTGAAGTAGGGCCGCAACGCGTCTTCATCCAGGTCATATTCCGCCTTCTTGACCTTCTCCGCGTAGTACCACCAGTCCCATGGAGCCAGCGTGAACGTGTTGCCTTCCTTCCGGACCATCGCCTGCAGCGCATCGCGCTCCTTCTGCGCCATTCTCAAGGCGGGCTCCCAGAGGCGGTTGAGAAACTCGTAGACCGTGCCGGGAGTCTTGGCCATGTTCTCTTCCAGGACATACGCCGCGTGCGTCGGATACCCAAGAAGTTGCGCACGGGCCACGCGCAGGGCGGCAATGCGCGAACTCAGCTGTTTGTTGTCTGCAGCGTTGTTGTTGTCTCCACGGTTGCAGTAAGCCCTGTACAGCGTCTCCCGCAACGTCCTGTTCTTTGCGTACTGGAGAAAGGGAATCCAGCTTGGTTTCTGAAGAGTAAATACCCACTTGCCGTCCAGTTTCAGACGGCGGGCTGTCTCCGCCGCAGTCGCCACCACCGCCGGGGGGAGGCCGTCCAAATCCTCCGCCTTCTCCACGACCATCTTATAGGTATTCGTCTCCTTGAGAAGATTCTGATTGAATTTCAGGGAGAGCATGGACAACTCGTCGTTGATGCCGCGCAAACGCACCTTGTCGGCCGGCGAAAGATTCGCGCCCCCGCGCACAAAGTCTTTGTAGGTGTTGTCCAGCAACATGGATTGCTCCGGGTTGAGCGCCAGGGTGGAGTGGGCGTCATACACGGCTTTGATACGCTGGAAGAGCTGTTCGTTCAGCGCAATATCGTTCCGGTGTGAGGTCAAGAGCGGTGTAACAATGTTTGCGATGCTGTCGAGCTGGTCGTTGGTGATGGCTCCCCGCAGGGCGCCGAAGACGCCGCTCACCTTGTCCAGGAGAGTCCCGCTCCGGTCAAGAGCTTCGATGGTGTTTGCGAAGGTCGGCACCGAGCGCGCCATGGTGATGGCATGGATTTCCTGTTTGTGCTCGTCCATGGCTTGTTTGAACGCCGGGACGTAGTGCCCGGGTTGGATGCGCTCGAATGGCGGTGTCTCGAAAGGGGTGCCATAAGGTGCAAAGAAGGGGTTGTCGGCCGGGGCCGATTGTGCAAGTGCAACGGCGGGAATGCCCGCGCAGAGGACTATGAATAGAGTGGCAAGCAGCAGCTTTTGCATAGCATTCTCCTCATGAACAGAGTTCGGCGCCGGGTTCCGGGATACCGAGAGCCCCGCCGGTTGGTGATACTGTATTAGCGCAACAACACAAGACGGCGCGTAGCCGTGAACTCGCCGCTTCCATCCCCGGTGCCACCCGCGTTTCCGGATTCCAGAGGGAAGACCTGTAGCCGGTAGAAATAAATCCCCGAAGCAAGTCCTTCTGGTTCGTATGGAATGGCATAGGTTCCCGGCGTCTTTACTTCATCCACCAGCGTGGCAACTTTATGTCCCAGGACGCTGTAGAGATTCAGATGGACCCGCGAACGCTCCATTGTCGGCGCCGGCCCGCGTGCCGGAATATGGTACTGAATGACGGTGTAGCCGTTGAACGGATTCGGGAAGTTCTGGTCCAGGGAGAACGCGACAGGGAGGTCGGATGCCGATCCTCCGCCGCTCGTGACGGTAATGTGCGCGAGCGCCACCACGGCACCCAGAACGGCCTGGGCCACTTTTCTCACGAGGCGCATATTCAAGGTGGAAAAAGAATCGGCGGAGGTGTGATAGACCGGACTCGCCGCATAGTAGGTGTGCGAATCCCACGGTGCGTTGTTCTCGATGAGACAGATGGCGGGATAATCGTTCGCCCAGAATTCTGCGTGGTCGCTGAACGTTGCGGACGCAAAAGGTGCGTCGTTTGTCAACAGACCAATACCATACGTCGAATTCGCGGCGGTGATTGTTGCACCGATGTCCTGCGAGGCAGCGTTCGAGACGATGTTGGTGTAATCATGCTGGGCGTTGTAGCCGATCATGTCTATGGACATCATCGCGAGGATCTGGTCTCCGCGCGTCCTCGCGGCGGCTGCGTAGTGTTTGCTCCCGGGGTGGGAGATCTTTCCGGCATAGGGGGGCACGGATTCCTCCGCACCGAAGGCGACAAATGTCACCGTGTAGGCATTCAAGATGTTGAACGCGGAGGAGCCCAACAGGCGTGCAACTTCCAGAATGACCGCAACCCCCGTCGCGTTATCATCCGCACCGGGAGCACGCACTGTAGCCCATTGTGACTGCCATGTGCCACCTGGGTTCCGGCTTGCAGAACAGTCCATGTGGGCGCCCAGCAGGATCTGCTTCGTTGCGTCTGATCTTCCGGCAAGAGTAGCTACGATGTTGCGCTGCGGACGGGTGTTATACGGCGCCGTGGCACCTGCGATATAGAACGTATCGAGCATCACCGTCGTGAGTCCGGGGATCTCCCGGAATGCATTGTAGATGTATGCAACGGCGCTGTCGTTTCCCGGAGTCAGTGCTACGCGGCTGTAGTGCCCGCCAGCACGCTGAAGCTCCTGAATGTGTGCGGAAAGGTTATCTTGCGAAACACTATCGAGGATGCGGGCCACCGACGCGGTTTGCGCCTGCAGAGTCGCACAAAGTGAGAGCGAAACAAGGGCAGCCCTGAGAACGGATCGAACGGGATATCGCATCGGCATAGGCACATTCCCCATAGATCAGGTCGGCATTCCCGCCAACTTCTTTCTCAAGATACCAAAAGGTCCAACCTTTTGCCAGCGCAGCCGCCGCCCGTTCCGGCGGCTCATCGCACGCCACCCAGACCTCGCTACGAATCACGACTGTGCGCTGTCGGACAACCGTTGCATGTCATCCGGCCATTTGTGATATTGGGTTCGATGTCTCGTCCTGCCGCCGCCTCTCCGGAAATCAAACACAATCAAGGACCAGCAGTCATGCGCCGACACCCGATCTCCCGATGGTTTTTGTGTTTTATGATCCCGTTCGTGGCGCAACCCGCCTGGACCCAGGAAGACCGACCTGAGGGGTGCACAACGATAACCGTGGGGAGATCTGCATCCGCGGATGGCTCCGTCATTACCTCGCATACATTGGACGATCATCGGTCATGGACGACGATTGACATCCAGCCGCCGCGCTTCCATGCAGAGGGCGCCACGTTCCCGCTGTTCAAGATTGGTAATGATGACACGGGTGCGATGCCGGCATACAGGAATATCCCTCTGGGAGAAATCCCGCAACCGCCGAAGACGTTGGGATACATCAACACGTCATTGCCCTGCATGAACGAACGGCAACTGGCCATCGGAGAATCGACCTTTGGGGGAAGGGAGTCATTGGTGTCGGACAAGGGACGCATCGATCTCTGGCGGCTCGTGAAGATCCTGATTGAACGGTGTTCCACGGCTCGAGAAGCGATCCGGACCGCAGGTGAGCTTACTGCTCGCTATGGTTGGCGGGATGTGGGTGAATGCCTGACGATTGCTGACAAGACCGAAGTCTGGCACTTTGAGATCGTCGGTCCGGGTGCGGGACGCGTGGGTTCGATCTGGGCTGCGCAGCGCGTGCCCGATGGCCATGTCTCCGTCAATGCCAACGCCAGCCGCATTCGGCAGGTGGATCTCAAGAACTCCGACTTCTTCATGGCTTCTGAGAACTGCACAACCGTCGCACGCGACAGCGGGT
>JADLEA010000284.1 GCA_020846365.1 Bacteroidota bacterium | reverse complement strand
CATCAACGATAGCAAGGCGCACCGCGCTCTGGCCCGTGAGGCCGCACGCAAGACAATGGTCCTTCTCAAGAACAACCCGGCCGTTCTTCCGCTGAAAAAGAACCTCTCGCGCATTGCGCTGATTGGGACATGCGCCGATTCCGTCCTCCTCGGCGACTACAGCGGATTCGGCATGAAGGTGGTCACGCTCCGCGAGGGGATTGTCAACGCTCTTCCCAAGGGCGCCGCCGTGCACTACGAGAAGGGTTGTGATGTGGGATTCACCGCGCTCCCTCCCATCCCCGCAGACAACCTTGTCCCCGCGGCAGGTGCACCCGGAGAGAAAGGCCTCCGCGGCGAGTACTTTGACAACATGACCTTCTCGGGAAAACCCCGGCTCGTGCGCACCGATCCCGGTATCCTCTTCACATGGGCAATGGGCTCACCGGACTCGACAATTCCCAGGGAGAAGTTCTCCGTTCGGTGGACCGGCAGTCTCGTTCCATCCGTCACAGGCCGGTACCGCCTGGGCGCGAGCACGGACGACGGCGTGCGGTTATGGCTGGACGGCAAGCTCATCATCGAAAGATGGTTCGATCGCGGCGCAACGCTCGATGCGGTGGACATCAGTCTTGAGGCCGGACGGCGCTACGATCTCCGCATCGACTACTACGAGAACACCGGGTGGAGCTACGCCGGGCTGGTCTGGCAACTTCTCACCGACCGCGATCCGCGCCAGGCGGCCGCGGTCGAAGCTGCGAAAAAAGCAGAGGTGGCCGTTGTTGCCGTCGGCATCATTGAAGGCGAAGGATATGACCGCACACGCCTCGAACTCCCCGGCGGACAGGAGGAGCTGATCAAGGCCGTGGCTGCCACGGGCACACCCACCGTCGTGGTGATCTACAGCGGGAACGCCGTGGCAATGTCGAGCTGGATTGATGACGTCGCTGCCATCGTGGAAGCATGGTATCCCGGCGAAGAGGGAGGGAATGCCATCGCCGATGTATTGTTTGGTGATGCAAATCCCGGCGGTAAACTCCCCCTGACGTTTCCTCAGCATGTCGGGCAGGTTCCGCTCTACTACAACCACAAACCTACCGGGCGCGGGGACGACTATACCGACCTCAGCGGAAAACCCCTCTTCCCCTTCGGCCACGGCCTGAGCTATTCCACCTTCGTGTACCGGGACCTGAAGATTGTTCCGGCATTGGTGGGGCCGGACGGGACCGTGCAGGTCCGCTTCGAGATCCAGAATGCCGGCACCCGGGCCGGGGATGAAGTGGTCCAGATCTACACCCGCGATCCGGTCGCATCCCTCACCCGGCCCGTGAAAGAGTTGAAGAGCTTCAAACGAATCTGGCTCGCGCCCGGCGCCACGACCAGCCTGGCATTCTCCCTTCCGGTGAAGGATTTCGCATTCCTCGGAGAAAATCTGAAGCCGCTCCTCGAATCAGGGACCATCAATGTGATGGTGGGGAGCAGCTCAGAAGACATCCGGTTGTCGGGGTCCTTTGACATTGCGGCAACGCCGCGCTGATGCCATGACCTCCCGTGAACGCATACGCAGGATTGTCTCCCGTCAACCGGTGGACCGCTGCGGCTTCTGGCTGGGGAATCCCCATCCCGACACTCTTCCGATCTACTTCGATCACTTCGGCGTTGCTTCGCTGGAGGAGCTGCACCTCCGGCTCGGAAGCGATTTCCGGTGGTTGACGCCGCAGTTCATGGATTCCACGTATCAACATCCGCAAGGACGTGGGATATTCGATATCTGGAAATACAAGACCTCCCTCGGCGAACCGGGCCCCCTGGCCGAATGCGAGACCATCGATGACATCGAGAAGGCCTATGTCTGGCCGTCCGTGGAGTATCTCCATTTCGATGAATGTCTTGCCACCCTCCACGCAGCCGGAGAAGTGTACAGAGCGAGCGGGTTCTGGGCTCCGTTCTTCCATGACGTGGCGGACCTATTCGGCTTCGAAGAGCTCCTGATCAGAATGCACACGCACCCTGAGCTTGTAGAGGCGGTGTTCGAAAGAGTGTGCACATTCTACCTGGACGCCAATGCTCTTCTTTTCGCCGAAGCAGGCGATCAGATAGACGCCTACTTCTTCGGGAACGATCTCGGGACACAACGGGGTCTGATGATCGGACCCGGACAATTGGACAGGTTTCTCTTTCCCTGGATCCGCCGGTTCGCAGAACAGGCACACAGATCGGGCTATCAGGTTCTGCTCCACTCGTGCGGTTCGGTGCACGAGATCCTGGGGAAGTTCGTTGACGCCGGCATCGAATGTCTTCACCCCTTGCAGGCGCTCGCCTGCAACATGGATGCGGACACGCTCGCGCGGGATGCGAAGGGGTCTCTTGCTTTCCTGGGGGGAATTGACACGCAGGATCTCCTCGTGCATGCTACTGCCGAGGAGGTAAGGAAGGAAGTACGGCGGGTGATCGGGTTGCTGGGGCCCCATCTCATCGTCAGCCCCAGCCATGAGGCCCTCCTGCCGAATATCTCTGCGGCCAATGTCGCAGCGATGGCTGACGAGGTGCTGCGCTCTGCACGGGATTGACTGCTGGCACCGGCCCCAGAGCCGGACTCCAGGCCTGGGTACGGTTCTGGACGTTGCTCCCGCGCGCGGCGTGCTAGAACACTACCCCTCCGATGAGCATGAGATTGGAAAACGGTGTGGCCTCGCCCGTCCGGACGAAGCTCACATTCGGCTCGGTCCTGCAATACTCCTTGAACTTCTCGTGCGGCATCTTCTTCATCTCCACCCCGCCGAGCGCTCCCTGGATTTCCTTCACGATGGACGGATTCCTCTGATCCGCTTCCTTCGCAAGCACTGCCCCTTCAATGTGAAGTTCCTGCAACACAACCTTCAACGTCTGGAGCAGCCCGGGTGATCCCAGGGTGAGAACCACGTCCGCAACCGGTCGCCCGTGCGGGATCGGATAGCCGCAGTCACAGAGCACAAGCTTGTCGCCATGCCCCATCCCCGCGATAATCCTCGCCAGTTCCGAGTGCAGTATTCCTGATTTCTTCATGCTGCTGTGCTCCTGTCATGGGTGGGCTGCATCGCGCCTTCGAAGGTGCAGCCGTGGATGATGTCGCGTGATCAATGCGTGTGAAATCGTACCGAGCCGGGTTCCCGGGAATCAGTCTCCCTCTCGATGATCCGTTCCCCGGCGCCTTCCTGCACATGGACCCTCATAATGAACCTTCGTTTCACCGGACCGTTCCATTGGACGATTATCCCATCTGCGCTCCCCGCAACATGAATATCGGTCTTTCCTTCCTCGTCTCGAATGGAATAGGATGACGCCACGGAGGGATAGATATCCAGGATGAGCGGATCGATTCTTCCCTGGGGAATTCTCATTGCCGGATGCATTCGCGGTATGATCGCTCCCTCCAGCACATAGAGCGGGAGTGTTTCCAGTGGGACCCGGAGGTGAAGGTTGCACGGTCCGATCAGCCGCTCGCCGGTCCGGTAATCTATCCAGGTCCCCTCCGGCAGATACACTGTTTTCTCCCCGGACCGGTGAACCACCGGAGCCACCATTAGCCAGGGACCGAACATATACTGCTGGTCTTTCTCGAGAGCGCTCGGATCATCAGGCCACATCAGGGCCAGGGCGCGGATTACCGGCAATCCCGTGGCTGCCGCTTCAAGGGCAGTGGAATAGATGTACGGGAAGAGCTGGTATCTCAACTCGACGAAGGATCGTACGATCCCGTGCGCCCTTTCACCGAAGTGCCAGGGTTCGCGAGGGCTGTCTCCGTGCATTCTGCTGTGGGAGCAGAAGAGTCCGAACTGTGCCCACCGCACATACAATTCGGGATCGGGCATCCCTCTGTACCCACCGATGTCATTGCTCCAGAGCGGCACGCCCGACATCCCCATCGAAAGTCCTCCCCGGATTGTACAGGCCAGACTCTCGAAATCTGCGGCGGGATCACCCGACCAGCAGACCGGCGTCCTCTGACTTCCGCCGATGGCCGCGCGACCCCACACCGTACCGTGTCCCCGCTCTTGCCGGGTTACTTCGGCCACGGCTTCATTGTACAGGAGCGGATAGAGGTTGTGCATCGTATCACCTGTTTGCCCGTTGGCAAACTGTGCGTCACGCGGGATATCCTCCCCGAAGTCGGTCTTGAACACATCGGCGCCCATGCGGAGGACGGGACGGTGCATATCCTGATACCACCTGACGGCTTCTTCGTTCGACACATCGATGATGGCAACACGCGCATTCCAGGACTGATCGGGTGTGGCTTCCCGGACAATGCCGTCAGGTCTGGGGGCAAGGGACAACCCGTAGTCAATGACGTACACGCTTCCGTCCGGCCGGAGGAGGAAATATCCCCTCTCCTTCCCGGTATTGAAGAGATCGCTTTCAACCGAGACGTAGGGATGCTCCCAGAGACAGAGGCGCAACCCCTTCTCGTGCAGCTCCCCGATGAATCCGCCGGGATCCGGAAACGCCTCCGTGTTCCAGCGGAAGTCACAGTACTTTCGCCAGGTCATCCACCACGGATCCACATGCACCACATCCGCAGGGACGCGATGCGTTTCAAGTCCTGCGACGAGTTGTTCCATCGCGGCCCTGTCGCGGTATGTGCCTCCCGAAGAGACCCAGAGTCCGAACGTCCAACGGGGCGGCACTGCAGCATATCCCGTGAGATCCGCGTACCGGCGCAGGATGTCCGCGGGAGTGCTGCCGACGATGATGAAGAACCGGAGAGAGGGCGCCTCGGTTCTGGCGGTGCACGACTGGCATGATGTTGTGCCAAGATCCCACACAATGCGCGCCCCGGTGTCGAGGAAGAGTCCGTACCCGCGTGTGCTCAGCAGGAAGGGAATATTCTTGTGCGAACGCTCGCTGGTGGATCCGAAGGCATCCTGTGTCCACGCAACGATGCACTGGCCCCGTCGATTCAGAGGCAGAAACTTCTCGCCCAGACCGTAGAGATGTTCCTCGGAGTCCAGATGGAAGGAGAACACAACCTCTTTGACTGCATCACCCTGGCGTGTATAACCGAACGGAAGCACAAACGGGCGGCCGAGACCGTCTACATCCCCGGGATTGTCGCAGAAGATGCCACGGCCCGCCCCATCTTCAATCCGGAAAGAGAACGGATCGCGTCCGACGCGGAACAATGAGTCCTGAGCGGAGAGAAGGATGGCGGAAGCGCTCGAGGAGACGGGCACCCCGGCCTGGTGCAACGGCTCCCGCGCCAGCATGCCGGTCCGGGGAGGCGTCGAAGTGCCGTGCGGAACAAACTCCACGCGCCACACCCCTTCGTTCACAGCAGCACACGAAAGCTGAGCGGTCTCGCCGGCAGACGTCTGAACGAGCAACTCGACGGCTCCATCGGTTGCGGACTCCTTCGCCACGTGCGTGATCCACTGAAACCCTGAGGGGGCGTTATGCGGTGTCGGTGTCACGGGCACCCCGGCGTTTCGGCTCGAAGCTCCCGTATCCAATCCGATTCTTCAGTCACGGAGGGCGATTGGCTTGGCAGGCAGTTGCGCAGAGAGGGCACGATGACCGGCGCCCTTTGATATCCCGGAACGGCCAGCAGTGGAAGTGAGTTCATCGGCCACCCTTTTGGGGTGGATTCTCTATCATACCGGAGATCTCGGCAATGTCAGTCTCCGGCCAGTTCTCCCCCGGTATGCCGTTGGTGATGTCGACATTAATGAACAATCCCCTGTAGGTAGTGGCAGCGTGGAGTATCCGGCTCACAAAGTCCTTCATCCCGTCAAAACGGACATCCCGGTGCAGACCCACCCTGCATGCGAGCACAGCCTTCCCGCCGAAATACGTCAATACCCGTTCATAGGACGCCTCGCTCGCGCCAAATTCGAGCCCGCGGAGATTCCGCACTTTGTCCAGGCTCGAAAACTGGTGCGTCCAGTCGCCGCAGGAATGCATAGCAATGCCTCCGAACTCTTCGGACAGCATGTTCATGTACGGCACGCTGAACGCGTCATGCATGTCCGCCGACATCATGACGCATTCGTCATTTGCGATAGAGATTCCCGTGCCGTCCGGCATCCAGGGCTGGAACATGCTGGGGACGAATTCCACCTTGTGCACCTTCGCGATGTGCCGTTGTGCCTTGACCAGCGAGATGATGAAATCTGTGACCGCGCGAAGGAGGTGGTGCGCGGCCTTGGGATCTGTCACAATGAGCGACAGGAATTCCGTGTGGCCGGCGATCAACGCTGCAGCATCCAGCGGGCCCTGCACATCCGTCAGCCGGATGGGAAAGACGGCTCCCGTCCGTTTGATGAAATGACGTGTGTATTTCAGGATGCGCGGTACCTCCCCGTCTTCAAGGGTCGGTGTGCGGAGAGCCAGGACGGATGCGGATTCACCGTCGCAAGCCGGTTTCACGGCCGGGAGGTTGTGATCCCACCAGATCACCTCGCTGCCAAATGCCGAAGGAATCGATACCACCCCGAATGCCGGGCACAGGGAGGGGATGACATCTCCGGGGAGGGCCATCTGGGCCTCGATCTCCTCGAGCTGCGCCCGAAGAAATTTCTCCGGATCCTGCAGGCGATCACGAACGGTTTCCGGGCCGTCGAGGGAGAACAGCGCGCTGCTCACCGACCTGCCCCCTTTCACTTTCGGCCCCAGGTAGCCGAACATATACCCCGGGCGTTCGGCGTTTTCAAGTCGCCACATCCTCTCCAGAAACTCGCGGCTGGATGCAACCACGGAGGCCGCTGCGGGTATCCGGTTAAGCTGATCGTCCATAGAGCTCGGCTGCTTCCATCATGGCGTTGATATTTTCCAGCGGACTCCCCGGCGGAATGTTGCTCCCGTCCTGTATGATCAATCCCCTGTACGGACCCAGAATTTCGATGACCCTGCGCGTGGCTTCACGGATCTGCTCGGGCGTGCCGGAGTGAATCAACATCGGGTTGACGTTCCCGATCAGCACCACCCTTCCCCCCATTACTTCGCCCAAACGGTGGAGATCGACCTGGTATCCAAACCCCTGGAACTCGTGAATCGCGAGATCATCGGCGAAGATGTCGAGCAGATGATTCGAGGCCCCGCACATATGAAGACTCAACCGCCCGTCGAAATGAAACCGAAGCTCCTTCTCGAAGGGAAGCACCAGTTCCCGGTACGTTTCGGCGGAGAGAGAAACCGCAAGGTCATCGGTCCATGCAAGGTCCCGGGGCGAGGGAAGCGCCTCTTCCTCTGCGCAGAAGTCGAGATACTCGATCAGTTTCTTCGTAACGATTCCGAGGAGTTCGCGCACGAATTCCGGGCGCTCCTTCACGGCAACAAACAGCTCTGTCTGTCCCATCAGGTCGCCCGCCACGCCGAAGGGACCATCGGAGGTGTGCGTGAGCGAGGGATTTGCACCGGGGTAGAAAACGGGCCCTCCCTGAAACCGGACCGGATAGCGTTCCGCCACTTCCATCATTTTCCTGCGGTAGAGCAGTTGCGCGGCGTTAATCCCGGAATGGACGAAATCCATCCCCTCCAGCCGCCGCAAATCCGCATCCGTCGAGAGCCAGCCCGGCCCCACCCATGGGATGTCGTCGTCCGGGAAATTGATCTCGCAGCCCAGACTTCCAGCTTCAAACGTATTCTGGAAGTCCGTCCACGCTCCAACCCATGGGCCGGTGATGGAGTAGGCATCCGTGCGGATGTGCTCCATCAGCCACTTCTGGGCCAGAATCTGCGTACGGAGCATTGTTTCGGGATCCCCGTAGTACTCTTTGAAGGAGGTCCCGGTCATCGGCACGAGGAACCGATGGGCGATTGCTGGAATGACAGGAATCCGGTCTGGCGTCTCGAACCGCCGCACCTGTTCGATGCGCGCGCGTCTCGCCTCGATTTCTTCAATGGAGACGCCGATGTCAATGACGGAATTCATAGGCGCGATGCGGGGGGCTGGAAACTCCCGTCGTCCCAGCATCCGCAGGAACTCCGTATCACGAGCGAAGTCTTCACCACCACTTCCTCCGACGCATGGACCACTCCTGCGATTGTCGCAAGCAACCGCTCGGCGGCGGCCTTGCCGAGTTCGTACGCCGGCTGTCTCATGGTCGTCAGGGGAACCGGCATGAGGGGCGCACGGATGTCATCGGAGAATCCCACGACCGCCACATCTCCCGGGACTGACAGTCCCCGGTCCAGCACCGCCTTGATTGCGCCGTACGCCGCCGGGTCATTGATGGCGATAATGGCCCGGGGGCGGCGGTCTTCCGGAAGATCGAGCAGCTTCATGGTGGCTGCGTAACCATCGGACTCATGGAAACCCGATTCCACGATGAGCGTCTCGTCGCAATGCGTGCCGTTCTCTTCCAGCGCGCTTCTGAATCCCGCAAGGCGTTCCCTCCCGATGGAAAGATGCTGCGGTCCCGCCAGGTGACCGATCCGTTGATAGCCATGCGCGAGGACATGGCGGGTCAGCACCCGGGCGCTCTCGTCATCGTCGATGCTCACGCACGAAGCGCCGATGCCGCGGACACAGCGATCGAAGAACACAAGCGGGACCCCCATATCCATCAGCTGCCGGTAGGCCTGGTCATCATGGACATCCTGCGCCGCCGAGAGGAGGATTCCGTCGACTCTCTTGGATTCCAGCGTTTGTATCGCGTCACGCTCCCGCTTCGCGGTTTCCGCAGAGTGCATGAGAATGAGATGATAGCCGGCGTTGTACGTGACTTCTTCGATCCCCCTGATGGCTTCGGGAAAGAAGGAATGGGATATTTCCGGCACCACCACGCCGATGGTGAAGGTCTTGTTCATCGCGAGACTCTGCGCGATTTGATTCGGCCGGTAACCCAGCCGCTTGGCAGTCTTCAGCACCAGGGCGCGCGTTTCATCGTCCACATTCGGGCGCCGGTTGAGGACCCGTGAGACTGTCATCGCTGAGACGCCGAGAGCTCTCGCAACATCGCGCGCCGTTACGCGGGGCGATGGGCGGGCCTGGGATTTTCCTCCTGTTCGTCGTTTCCGGACCATAGAGAGATTCTGTCCCCCCTTATTTCACCTGAATCGTAAGAGCCTGCTTCACAAACCGCCGATCCGAACCCTCAAACGCAACTACCAACTCCCATTCTCCTTCGCGTTTTCCACGCCGGACCTCTGCACCGGCCGCTGCCGGGATCTGGGAACCGAAGACTCGGAACGGAAACACTCCCGTTGTGCCCCCTCTCCCTTCCACCTCGATGGAGAGCGCACCGGCCGCCCAACTTGAGTAGAGTATGCGATGCCACTGCGTGCTGTCTCCGGGAAGCGGACGGGGTATGACCGGACTGAGGGCAACCCCATCGCTGTACTCGAAAACCACTGTGGCGGGGTCTTCCACGCGCACCTCGACAGGCGTGGCCAGTAGTCCATGCGTGATGTCATACTCCCGAACCAGCGGTACACCGTTCACAAGGACGCGTCCGATGCGCGTCCCTGCCGGGATTTCCGGCGCCAGCGAAACCGTACAACCGGATCCCGTCTCTTTCCGGAAAGAGTATACGGTCCGGGATGCCTGCCGATGAATTTCCATATCAAGCAACGTGCTGCCCACACGAAGCCGCCTGACGCTCACGCTGTCCCAATCGGCAGGGAACCTCGGTGAAAGCTCGGCAGTCCCTTCGGGCGCATTGGGCTTCCATCCTACCAGGCCCTCGAGTGCGGGGTGCAGGATATTCGTCTCGGACCAGCACTGATGGAAACACACGCCGCTCGGACGGCAGACCGAACCATGGAGGACTTCCTCAACAAAGCCGAGGGCCCAGCGGTTTTTCACCAGCATCAACTCTTTGATATGGGTGAACCCCTGTACTGAATTTCCATACTGGAATTCCCCCAGCGCAGTCCATCCTGTGAACAAGGGCCACGCGGCCCCCTCCTGGTAGCTTCGCGGATTGAAGTAGCGGGATTCTCCCGAAAGTGCACGCACGCCCCAATCCGTGGAAAACGCGCTGCTCGCGTAAGCCCTCAGGAGTTCCGGCGCGCGGGCGTCGTCCACCATTCCGTACATCAGGCCTACCGCCGGGAACACTGTCCGTTCCCCCGCGAACGAACCGTCTTTGAGCTTGCCGTGACTGAAGAATTTCTGTTCGGGGAGCCAGAAATCCCGGTTCAGTTTACTGCGCACCTCTGCTGCCTTTGCACGGTAGGGCGCCTGCAGCTCCGGTTTGCCGGCGATCACGGATAATGCAGCGGCGTCCTCCAGTGCCTTCGCCCAGAGCACGGCAAGATAGTACTCACTATGGACTCCGAACAAGACGCCTCCGGGCTCCACCCACCCATGACCGACATCGGTATTCTCTATCAACCCGTCGCCGTCGGTGTCCGTCGAAGCAAGGAAGTCCATCGCCTTCTTGATATGGGGCCAGCTCCTCCTGATGAATGCGGAGTCTCCGGATGCCCTGAGATAATGCGCGGCCAGCATCACATACATCGGCGTGGCATCGGAGGCGTCGAAGTGTACCACCCCGCTTGTGGAGAGCTCATGGAAGATCTTTCCGCTTCGATCCTGATAGGTCTGATACAGTTCGAGCTGATGCCTGACCGTTTCAAAGTCGCCGTACGCATCCACGGCGAAACCCGACCATGCGGCGTCCCGGCCGAAGTACCATGCAGACCCGGGTCTCCCGCTGATTTTATGCGCGCCGTTCCATCCCCGCGCGGTCGTGGAGAAGCCGGCCAGGAGTCCTGTACCGACGCCCGGCGTGTACGCAACAAACCGGTCGGTTCCCACTATTGCCCACTTGTAGAGTGTGTTAAACTCCTCGTCTGGAGTCGAGATCGAGGCGCTCCGGTCCAGGAGCGCGGTGTAGTGATCTTTCAGTTCGCCAAACACCGAAGCCGGACTGCCCACCAGGGCACGGTAGTCTCGCTCACATGCTTCGGTTCCTTCGTTCGTCCCCGCAAATGCGAATGTCAGTGCTCGTCCACCTTCACTCCCGACGGCATACTCCGCGCCGAATGCCACCTGATGCTCGGCTGTCGGCGTCCCAGCGAGACGGCCTGCCTTCCACTCGACCCGTTCAAAATGCCCTGTGAGTACGGCGCGTGGATTCGCGTCTGCTCCAAACATACAGGCAAAGGATCCCGTCTTATCGCGCACGTGCAGTGCCTGCAGGCCCGGATCGTAGCCGTAGTGCAACGTTCCAAGCGCCATTGCATCGAACGGCCACATCCAGCGGAGATCAGACCGGAAGCGGACGACCAGGCGGACCGGAGCTGTACTTTCATACCGGGCCACTCCCCCCGCGTGTTTGAGGCCCGGGAAAAGGGTCTCTTTGAGCACGAAGCCGTCAAGTTTGTATGTGCGCGTAAATGAAGCCGGATGAACGCTGACAGAAGGCGCGAGATCCTGCAGCCACCGCACGGAGTCTCCGCTCACAACTCCGGCCTGATAGTCTCTCATGATCCTGATGGGATGCACCCACACTTCATCCAGTCCGCCTTTCTCCTTCCCCATCATCAGAGCGCGCCTGCCGGCCACATCGAACCAGTCGCCCGCTGCGCTGTCCCGGGTCAAGACCATGTCCGCCAGCCCGGCCGGGGGAAGCTGTGCCTCCGGCGAGACTTTCAAAGGAGGAGAGATCACCTTGATTTCCCGCGGCAGGGCTTCCGGCTTCTCCCAGATCGTCTCGGGCTCGCCGAAGGAGTCTCCGCGGAGATAGAGCAATGCGTTCTGCAGAAGCTGCTCCAGGTTGGCGCGCAGATGGTTCTCCCTCCCCAGGTACACCAGACCTCCGAGAGAAAGGATCCGCCCCTTCCCGAACCCATGCGAGATCGCGATCTTTCTTTCCGCGTGCAGAAACACGTACGATTTTTCCACCCCCACCACCTTCCCCCTTGCCGGCCACTGATCCCCGAAATAGCCGACAACCGGGAGCACCTGATCCACCGTTGCATCCCACACGTAGTCGCCACCGAACAGCCCGTGCAGGAGCGGATGCCCGCGGTGACTATGGTATCCCTTTTTGTCCCAGAGCCAGTCATTCTGCAGCGTGTCAAACCGGACGGACGGCCGCACCGGCTCGGCGCCAAGATCCGACGGAAGGAATGCCGCATAATCCGTTGCCAGCACAGATCCCCCGTTTGAGACAAACCCCTTCAGTGCACGCATCACGGACGGCTCACCTGTCAGGCGCCGATAGGATGGCAAGTCCGGCGCATGGAGCCACAAGACATCACATGAGGGCACGGTCCATGCCGCCGGTTTCACGACAGATGTCCGGCATACAAACACCGTGTGGCTGTTCAACCAGGTCACGGCAGCACTGTCCTCCGCGTTCATTCCTTCGCCGGCGATGACATATGCAACCACAGTCTTCTTCGAGGAGGATCCAGCCGCGAAGGCAACTCCCGCGCAGAGCATCAAGAAGCACACAAGAGTCAAGCGCATCATTTCACCATCGCCATCATGCGTGTCTGGACCCATCCGGGGGTCGAAAGCCGGTAGAAGTAGAGCCCCGAAGAAAGACCAGCGCCGTCAAACATCACCTTGTACGTTCCGGCGTTGAACACGCCTTCAGCAAGTGTCCGGATCCGTTGACCAAGGACGTTGTATACTTCCAGGGAGACGGCGGACCGTTCTCCCACGCCCATCTCGATGGTCGTTGACGGATTGAAGGGGTTGGGGTAGTTCTGCTCCAACCTGAAGCCCTGCGGCTTCTGATCAGGAGAAGGAGCGGGATCAGACGATGAGAGAATCCCCGCCAGAGCTTCCGCAGCTTCAAAGTCCAGAACGTAGTGCCACCAGTTGTTCAGCACTCCATCTGTCACGCCAACGTACCGCGGCAGGTGGCCGTACCACCAGCGCAGGTAGCCAAGATGATCCAGACCCTCCGCAAGCGGTTCCCCGGGCGTGTAGTACCAGGTCGAGACATTGACAGAATCCACCTGATTGAAGAGGATGGGATAGCGGTACCAGTTCGCGGCATACGAGATCACTCGATGGGGATTGTTGTAGTTGTAGTCGGAGGTGCCATTCGGCGGAAAGTGGATGTTGCCGACATGCGAGAGCCCGGGCATGTCTTTCTCGATTCTGGTGAAGAGATCCCAGGGGGTGGGGTTTGATGACGTCGGATCCCATGGCTTCCCCAGAGCGTTATCATACGCCTGTATCATCGCGCTCTCGCTCCGGTGTCCGAAGCTGTGGAACGCCTGATCCACTCCCCGTTCATAGTTCAGCCCCATCACCGAGAGGAGTTTTGTGAGCGCCGTACCGTCCTTGATCGGGGGAGAATTCCACCAGAAGGCATTCGGACCCATCAACTGCGATTCATACATGGCGAGGTAGGGTGCCGCAAACACCCATACTTCGTCGATCTCGCCGTTATTCCGCTTTTCATCAAAATGATAGAACTTCACGAATTCCCTGTAGTCGAACGCGAGCAAGCCGGAATCTGACGCGGCTTTCAGTGTGTTCCACCCCGGCTCCTTGAGCAACTGCACGTACTGCGGAACCGTCATGAACTCGCCCCTGAGTCTCGTGAAGAGCTGGGTCGCTTCCACGACCTCGGTGATCTGGAAATTGACCACGCTATCGGTCGCTTCCCGGAAGTGACGCACCAACGACGTCGCCAGCACGCGCGGATCGCGCCAGTGGAATTCTTCGTGGATCCTGTTGGAGGACTGCAGGACAGGATCCTGATAGACGACCGCCACCTTGACGTTCATAGGGGCGACCTTCTCCGACTTGAAATCCTGCACGACGGAAACAGGCGCCGATCCGGAGAGCGTGTTGCCGTCGGTGCGGACCGTTAGCGTCGTGTTGCCGATGGCGACGCCGGTTATGGTGCCATCCTGATTGGCAAGCGCGATCGAGGAGTGCGCCGTGCCGTAGTCAAGCGGCTCGGTCAGGAAATTCGGGGAAATCTTGCCGCGGTTATCCCTGACCTTGATCGTCAGCCGCGTGGTCGCATTCGGCACCAGCAGCAGCGGAGACGGGTAGATCACGAACTCGGTGTACGTCACCCCACCCTCGATGCTCCATTCTCCCAGGTACATCCCCGGTATTCCGGGATTGTACGCGCGCAGACGCAGATGCCGTACGGCTTGAGATGCAAAGGCAAGGGAATCCCACTTGAAAAACGCCATCTCACGCGGCGCCACCAGCATCGCGTAGGAGCCGGATTTTGTGTCCAGGTCCGCGAGCGAACTGGCGCCCTCAACAACCCAGGCCCCGCCGTTCCAGAAGAACACCTTGGTCTTCTCGACAGACACAAGCGTGTCAAACGAGATCGTGACAATGAGTGAATCAGAGCTCCCCTGAGCGTATTCGGTGAACGCATTGCCGTCGAAGGGCTTGGTGGAGTCTGAGCCCGAAGAAGGCAGGATCGTCACGGATGCCTTCCCGAGCTGGATCTGGTCTTTGATATCGTACGGAAGCACACGGACGATCTGTGTGAATGCCTGCGATGCGGCGAGAGCCGCCGCAAGAAGCACGAGGAAGCACTGACTTCCCCTACGCCATACTGTCCTCTGCATGTGATCTACCCTCCATGATGAATTGCAGCTGTTGGACTCCTCAATACCGATGTTGGCTCCGCGCACACGCGCCCTGCCGCCGAATCACTTTCCGTACATATCCAGGAGGACCTTGGCCATGATGGAATCCCAGATATAGTTGGACGGACTTTCCTGCACCGGGAAGTCGGGGCTGTACGATTCCCAGAAGCGATGGTTGACGGAGAGCTGGGTGGTAACGGCATCCATCATTTTGGCACCCACGCCCCGCGCGAGATCGTGATAACCGTAGTTCTTCAGGCCCCGCATCACCATGTAGTCCCACAGCAGCCAGACCGGACCATTCCACCGGCAGCAGCCGTCCACAAACGTCGTATAGTGGGGATCATCCGCTGCGAGTGTCGGAACGCCAAACCGGCGCCAGAAGGACGCGGGGTTCGTCAGATGCTTGACGAGCTCGCGGGCCTGCTCGCGGGTTGCGACATGTGCCCACATCGGCAGGAAACCGATAAGTTCCTTGCGCTTCAGACTTCGCCCTTCGAATTCAAAATCGTCGTCTGCCATATCGACGTTGTAGTAGAACTTGTCCTTCGGGTCCCACATATGGCGATTGATCAGCGATGCGGTACGCTCGAATTTCGTGGACCATTCTCTGACGCCAGCGGTGTCTCCGAGTTCCTTCGCCATCTCCCGGAGGTAGTACATCTCGTTGGCCATCTCGGCGGTCAGGTCCAGCACGTCCAGCTCGTGCGAGATGTCCCGCCCCTCGTCCTCTCCTTCTGAAAAGAGTTGAAACACCACGTTCCATCCGTCCCGGACATTCTCGATAATGCCATACGGCCCCCACTCATGCATACCGTCCTTGTCCGCATCCCTCTCTG
>JADLEA010000283.1 GCA_020846365.1 Bacteroidota bacterium | reverse complement strand
TGATAACGTTTCGTTCAGCTACATCAGCGGCATTCCCACGCTGCGAAACGTCTCCCTTGCGGTACACAAGGGAGAATTCCTGAGTCTCGTCGGACCCAACGGGTCCGGCAAATCCACCCTGCTGAAGTTGCTCGACCGGATCTTCCTCCCCGATGAAGGAGCTATACACCTTGACGGGAAGGACATCGCCTCGTATGCACGTCCTGACCTCGCACGCCGGATCGCCTACGTTCCGCAGGAGCGTGACACCGCGTTCGCCTTCACGGTTGAGGAGATTGTGCTCATGGGGCGGGCACCGCATTCGACCGGGGCGATGTTTGAGAGCCGGCAGGACCGGGACATCGCCCGCCGCATGATGGCGCTCACCGATATCGCGCACCTGGCAACGCATCCGATAACGAATCTCTCGGGGGGCGAGCGGCAGCGCGCCTTCATCGCCCGCGCCCTGGCGCAGCAGCCGCTGGTGCTGCTTCTGGATGAACCAACAGCTCATCTGGATATTGCCCATCAGGTGGAGATCTTCCGGTTGCTGCGATCCTTAAGCGTGGACACAGGACTCACCATTGTCTCCGTTTCGCATGACCTGAACCTCGCCGCCATGTACAGCGACCGGATCGCCATGCTGCTGTGCGGCGGGCTCACGGCAGCCGGGACCCCTCAGGAAGTGCTGACGGCGGATCGCATCAAGCAGGTATTCCGGGCAGAAGTTGTCGTGGACCAGCATCCTGCTACGGCCACCCCACGCGTCACCATGGTTCGCTAGGAAAGGATCTTTTCCTCGTGAGACGTCGGATCATAAGAGAAAAAGTCGTCCAGGCACTCTACGCGCATGAGATCTCGGGAGATCCGGTGGATCATGTCATCACGTGCGTGCTGGTGGGCTTGGAGAAGAACAAGGCGGCCCATGAATTCGCGCGCAACCTGGTCATACAGACGGTGCTCCACAGCGCGGATATCGACAAGATTATCAGGGCACGGGTGGCAAACTGGGACTTCAAGCGGATCGCCATCCTCGACCGGCTCATTCTGCGCATGGGCATCTGCGAGCTTCTGTACTTCCGGGAGATCCCGCCGAAGGTCACCATGAATGAAGCCATCGAGCTGGCGAAGCTGTTCAGCACAGAACGCAGCGGCCAGTTCGTCAATGGCGTTCTGGACGCCGTGCTGAACGATATCAAAGAGCACGGACCCGAACAGCTGGGTGAAGGCGCTCTGACCAAAGCGGGGAGAGGATTGTACAACGGCGAGCCCATACCGCGCCCGGTGAAACCCCGGAAAACTGCACAGTGACCGATCCCCCCGAGCAACAGCCGGCGGCGTCCCGGCGCCAGATCTTCTCCTGGACACTCTTCGATTTTGGCAACACCGCGTTCTCCGTCGTTGTCGTCACGGTCATCTTCCCCCGTTATTTCATTGGACACATAGCAGGCGGCCATGTCTGGCTCTGGGGCCTGGCGGTAAGCATATCGATGTTGCTTGCCGCGCTTCTCGCACCGCCTCTCGGCGCCGTAGCGGACTACTCCCGCAACAGAAAGCGCTTCCTCTTCCTGTTCACGCTGGCGTCGGTGGTGTGCACCGGACTCCTTTCCACGGTGGGCGAAGGGATGATCCTGGCCGCGATCCTGTTGTTCGTGATCGCAAACATCGGTTTCGAAGGCGGCATCGTTTTCTACGATTCCTTCCTTCCCGGCCTGACGACGAAGAAGAACTACGGCCGGGTGTCCGGTTATGGATTCGCCATGGGATACCTCGGGTCCCTTGCGATTCTGATGATTGTCAGTCTCCTTCTCCCCGGCTCGGATGATCCCGGATACCTTGATACGGTGCGGTACACATTCCTGATCGCGGCGGGGTTCTTTTTCGTCTTCTCACTCCCGCTGTTTTTTGGCGTGCCTGAACCTCCCACCGCACAGGAGCGCCCGGCGTCCCTGATTCGCGCCGGGATACGCCGCGCGTCCAAAACGTTCAAGTCCCTGTTTGTTGAGCGTCAACACCCTTCTCTCGCCCGCTTTCTCGTAGCCTTTTTCATCTACAACGACGGGATCCTCACGGTGATTGCCTTCGCGGCGGTCTTTGCCGAGAAGGTCCTGGCAATGACGGACACGGAGATCATCGGGTTCTTCGCCGTGGTGCAAACCAGCGCGGTCATCGGCTCCATCGTCTTCGGCATCATCACCGACAAGATCGGGCCCAAGAAGACAATCACCATCACGCTCCTGCTCTGGATTGCCGTGGTGATCGCAGCCTTTTTTGTGCAGAACGCCGGACAGTTCTTCCTCGTGGCGATGGCGGCAGGCGTCGCGACCGGCTCTTCGCAGTCATCCAGCAGAAGCCTGATGGCGCTTTTGACACCCAGGAACCGCGAGGCGGAGTTCTTCGGCTTCTACGACGGGTTATGCGGGAAAGCGTCCGCCGTGATCGGGCCGCTGGTCTACGGTATCATCGCGGATCTGACGGGAGAACGGGTTGCGGCACTGGCAATCGGTCTGTTTTTTGTCGCGGGGGTAATACTGCTGCAGAGAGTTGACGTGCCGGCAGTTGAGCGTCCGTTGACCGGCGCCCAGCCCGCGGAGCCCATGGCCGGCACAAATCTGAACCGATAGCAAGCGCCGATTTACCCTGTTCCCTTCGCGGCCATTCCCGCTGACTCTCACGCCCACAGGTCCTGTCACCTCCGCGATCATTCCCGCTCGCCCTCGCACCCCCACGACCTGTCCCCTGTTTACTTTCGCGCCTTGTTTTGCTAAATTCGGAATATGCCAGTCTATTTCATTTCCGATGTGCACCTTGGACTGGGTGATCGGGAGGCGGAACGCCAGAAAGAAGACCGATTGCTGGCGTTTCTCCAGGAAATCCTTCCACATACCGAGGAACTCTGCATCCTTGGCGACCTGTTCGATTTCTGGTTTGAGTATGCAACGGTTATTCCCAAGGGGTTTCATCGGACGCTGACGGCATTGCAGGCATTCACCGACCGGGGCATCCCGGTTCACTACGTCGCCGGCAACCATGACTTCTGGATGGGGGATTTCTTCCAGAAGGAGCTTGGGATGCGCTTGTATCACGATCCGTGCGAACTGCCTCTCGGGGGGAAGCGCGTGTTTTTGCATCACGGCGATGGACTCGCGCCGCGGGATACCGGCTACCGGATGATCAAGCCGATCCTGCGCAACCGTCTGGCCATCCGTCTTTACCGGTTGCTGCATCCGGACCTCGGGATCTGGCTGGCGAGAGGATCTTCACGCACGAGCCGCACATACACAGCGAACAAGGACTATGGTGAGGACGAGGGGCTGCTCAAATTCGCGACGGAGAAGCTCGCTGAAGGACTGG
This sequence comes from Bacteroidota bacterium, assembly GCA_020846365.1. Taxonomy (GTDB): domain Bacteria; phylum Bacteroidota; class Ignavibacteria; order UBA10030; family UBA6906; genus JAGDMK01. Next base: position 8,899 of record JADLEA010000283.1, on the reverse strand, counting down.
ACATCGTTGTCATGGGGCACCGGCACCAACCTCACATTGTGAGCATCGGGCCGGGAACATACGTGAACCTGGGCGACTGGATCACGTATCACACATATGCGGTACTCCGCGACGGGCGCATCACGCTGGAGACCTGGAACGGGATGACAGGAAGCTGACAAGCATGGCACAGAACAAACCCGGACCTTACACACCGGAAGAGATGGAGCGGTACTTCAACGATCCCGAGTACCGCCGGCAGCACAAGAAGGACGGCTCGCCCTTAAAGCCGGCAATCCGGTGGCGCCTCTGGGCCTACATCGGCGGCCCGATCCTGGTCCTTCTAATTGCGTACACGATCTATCTGTTCTCGGGTCTTCCCGGGCTGGAGAAGATCGAGAATCCCCGCCCCGAGCTCGCCACGCGCGTATTCTCCGCAGACGGCGAAGTGCTGGACAACTTCTTCATCAAAAACCGGTCTCAGGTCAGCCTCAAGGAAATCCCCCCCGTCGTACAGAATGCGCTCATCGCAACGGAGGACAAGGACTTCTACAGCCACTGGGGAGTGGACGCCATTCGTTTTATCAAGGCGATCACCAAGACCACCTTCTCGCTCTTCCAGAGGCGCGAGGGAGCCAGCACCATCACGCAGCAGCTCTCCCGCAATCTGTACCTGGGTCATGACGACAAGAACGCATTCGACACCGTCACGAGGAAAATCCGGGAGTTCATCACCGCCATACAGCTTGAGCGGAACTTTACCAAGGAAGAGATCCTCGAATTCTATCTGAATGTCGTCTACTTCGGACGCGGGTCGTACGGCATTGCGTCGGCAGCCCAGCAATTCTTCGGCAAGACGCCGGCGGAACTCAGTCTTCCCGAAGCTGCCACGCTGATCGCATTAGTCAAGGGCCCCGGATACTACGATCCCGTCAACCATGCCGATCGGGCACTGGGAAGAAGGAATCTGGTGTTGGGGCAGATGTTGAAATACGGATACATCAGTGAGGAAGAAGCGGCGAGGGCGAAGAGCGAGCCGCTTACCTTGCGGCCGGCCGACGAGTTCGCCCGCACAGGGATTGCCCCTCATTTTGTGGAGTACATTCGCCAGCAGCTCTCCGAGAAAGCCGAGAAGTACGGTTTCGATATCTACCGCGACGGTATCGCGGTCTACACTACGCTCGACAGCCGCATGCAGCGGCATGCCAACCGCGCGGTAGAAGAGCATCTCGCTATTTATCAGACCTTGTTCAACAAGCAGTGGAACTGGTCTCGCGAACGGGAGGCGCTCAGTTTTGTGATCGACCAGTCCATACGCACCTCCTCAATGTACCGCAAAGCGCCGACGGCGCGGGAGCGCGACAGCGTCTACCAGGCGTTGAAGAACGACAACGTGTGGCTGGATTCCATGATGCGCATCGCGCAGCAGATCGAGGTGGGATTTGTTGCCATCGACCCCACTTCGGGCGGCATCATTTCGCTCGTGGGGGGTGCCAACTTCCGCAGCTTCAAATATGGCCTCAACCATGTGACACAGATCCGCCGGCAGGTCGGGTCGGCATTCAAACCGTTTGTGTACACGGTGGCCATCGACAATGGGTATGCTCCCACATCGGAGCTGTTGAATCAACCGGTCACAATCATGATGCCCGACGGCAAGCGGTGGACGCCGTCCAATTCCGACATGAGTTTCGGCGGGAAGAGCACCATTCGTGAAGCCATCAAGATGTCGATCAACCTCGTGGCGGTCCGGGCTATCGAGGAGATCGCGCCGGTGAACAGGGTCATCGACTATGCCAAGCGCATGGGGGTTACGTCGCCGCTTCCGCCCTATGCGTCGCTTGCCCTGGGGTCCGGGGATGTGTCGCCGTTGGAGATGGCTTCGGCGTTCGGCGTGTTCGCCAATCACGGCGTCTATGTTGAGCCGACTTCGATACTCAGGATCGAAGATAAAGACGGGAACGTCATCGAAGAGAATTATCCGATGCAGAGGGAGGTCCTGAGCGAGGAGACCGCCTTCATCATGACATCCATGCTGGAAGGCGTGGTCAACGGCGGAACGGGGAGTCACGTCCGGGATTTCTACCAGCTCCCTGCTGCCGGGAAGACGGGCACGACGACGGAATTTGCCGATGCATGGTTCGTGGGATACACGCCGACGCTGAGCGCTGCGGTGTGGGTTGGCTTTGACAACAAAAGCGTGAGATTCAAGACCTGGGACGGACAGGGCGGTCGTGCGGCCGCTCCGATCTGGGGGCGGTTCATGAAGTATGTCTATGAAGATCCGAATATCGCAATGCCGTTACAGTACTTCCAGCGGCCCGCAGGTGTGCTTCAGGAAACGATTTGCACCGAGACCAAGAAGCTCGCGACGCAATACTGCCCGAACACGATGATGGAGTATTTCACTGAGAAAACGCTCCCCGGGCGGTGCGACAAGCATACGAGTTCCAAGTGGAATGAAGGCGAGGAAGGCCTGGGGACGATCAGTTTCTAGGTTCTGGTGGAATGTCGATCAATTGCGTGGTGGAGAGCTGAATCGCCGAAGGGGATCAGAGCGGGAGTCGACTGCGAGGGATTGAGAAGCCGGGCGAGGAGATAACTGCGGGGCGCCGGGCAAAGGGAAGAGAACCGCTGGGCTGGAAAAGCAAAGTGATGGGGCGCTGGCTCCGGTGGGCCGGAACACAGCACGCCCATCACTTCGAAAGCGTAAACCTGTCTACGACTTATTGCTCCTTAAGTTCCCACTCAAAGATATCGTTCGCGTCGCCGGCAACAGGAGCAACGGGTACGAGGATCTTTTTCTTGGGCCCATTGCTCGCAATGATAATCGGGATTGCAGCAACAGCCAGGAGTGCGGCGACGGTCCAGAGTCTTTTCATTGGTTCCCCCGATTCCTTATCAGTTCTGCCAAAACATAACTCATTACAGATGCGAAAGTTGTGACGTTTGTCACAAGAATATACGCAAGAAACGTGCGCGAAGTTACTTAAATCTTTTTAACCTTGAAGATACATGCGACCTGACATCACGCAACTCATTGCAGCTCTCCGGCGACAGCCGGCAACGCACGTCCCGAATGTTGAGCTCGGCATCCACCCGACCATCAAGGAGCGATTCCTTGGCCGGCCCCTCCTCACGCTGGCCGATGATGTGGAGTTCTGGCACCGGGCCGGGTACGACTATATCAAGCTGCAGCCGGGTGTCGATTTCGATCCCGCCGGCATCGCCACCGGGCGGAACCTGAAGGCCAACGACGATGGAACGGTCGTCAGGAAGTGGGCCTCCGAGGGGGCCGGTATCATCAGATCAAGGGCCGACCTGGGGAGGTACGTCTTCCCGAAGCCGGAGGATCTATCATATGAACGGTTCAACCAGGTGAAGCCCCTACTTCCCACCGGAATGGGGGTGATCGGACAATATGGTGATATCTTCACCATGACCTGGGAGATGATGGGATTTGAAACATTCTCGATGGCCGTCTACGAGGATCCGGGACTCGTGGAAGAGCTCAATTGGAAGCTGGGTGAGATCGTTGTCTCGATGTTCGAGCGTATGGCGGCACATCCGGCCGTGGACATCCTCTGGTACAGCGACGACATAGCGTACGCAAGCGGCCTGATGATCTCTCCTCCCCTGCTGAGAAAGTACTTTTTCCCCTGGCTCAAGAGGATCGGGGATCTGGCGAAGGCGGCAGGCAAGCCGCTCCTGTACCATACGGACGGCGTACTGTATGCGGTAATGGAGGATATCATCGCCTGCGGTGTAGACGCCCTGCATCCCATAGAGCCCAAGGCGATGGAGCTGGCCGAGGTCAAGAAGAGGTACGGGGACCGGCTTTGTTTGATCGGGCATGTAGACGTGGACATGCTATCGCGGGGGTCGAAGGCAGAAGTACGGGAGCAGGTGCGCAAGAACATCGCCGCCGCTTGGACGGGAACGGGGTACTGTGCGGGCTCGGGCAACAGCATCCCCGAATATGTCGATTTTGGCAACTATTTGGCAATGTTGGGTGCGGTACGGGAGTTCGGGGGTAGTTAACTCTTGATTCTTGGTCCAAATTGATGTATTGATTAGCCGTTTCAGCATGCTGTTCTGTCCCACAGACCGTGCCTTAGCCGGGTTGATCACACTCCCGTCGGGGCACAAGGCAGCGCTCGCTGTCAGTACAAGCACATTTGAGGAGGGTGAGTATGCGACACAACATCACGAGTCTTGTTCTGGCGGCGGTTCTCTTTCTCACCGGGTGTCAGGAGACCTACCAGCCCACCACGCCTCTTCGCGCTGATCTGGGAACCTACCAGCGACCTTTCACCACGACATCTCCCCTTGCCCTGAAATACCTTCAGCAGGGACTTGCACTCTACTACGGATTTCATCATCAGGCAGCCATTGCCTCGTTTGACGAGGCAGGACGGTTGGATTCCACCTGCGCTATGGTCTGGTGGGGGCGGTCGATATCTGCCGGCCCGCACATCAACAATCCGTTCATGGACAGCGCCTCGGCCTGGAGCGCGTGGGAGGACTTGCAGCATGCCCGGCGTCTTTCTTCCGGTGCGAGCGAGGTGGAGAGGGATTTGATCGAGGCCCTCGCAGCCCGGTACGCCTGGCCTTTGCCGGAGGACCGGAGGTCATTGGACATCGCCTATGCCGATGCAATGCGTGAAGCATGGAAGAAGCATCGAGACGACATGGACGTCGCGGCGTTGTTCGCAGATGCGTTGATGAACCTGCGTCCGTGGGATTTGTGGACACCGCAGGGTGAGCCGCGGCCTGAGACCTCAGAGATCATTGCGGTCCTGGAGGAGATTTTGAAGAAGGAGCCCGATCATCCCGCTGCCTGCCACTTCATGATTCACACCATGGAAGCATCGCCATTCCCCGACCGGGCTCTTGCCGCGGCAGATTCATTGCGGAACAGGATACCCGGCGCGGCGCACCTGGTGCATATGCCCTCGCACATTGACATACGATTGGGGCGCTATGAGGCTGCGATCAAGGCGAATGAGATAGCGGTGGCAGTGGACAGCACCTGGCCGATTCAGCCGGGGTTCTACGCGGTATACCGCGCGCATAACTATCATTTCCTGGCATACGCAGCCATGTTTGATGGTCAGAAGGACAAAGCAATGAAGGCGGCGCGGGGACTGGTGAACTCGATGCCGTTGGAGACCGTGCGGATGTTCCCGGACTTCCTGGACGGGTTTTTGAGCGTCCCCTATCATGTCATGGTCAGGTTCGGGATGTGGAATGACTTGTTGAAGGAGCCCGAGCCGCCGCCGGACCTTTACGTGACAGTGGCATTCTGGCGCTATGGCCGGACGGTCGCGCTATCGGCATTGGGGAGAGTGCGGGACGCAGAGAAGGAGTTGGCGGCGTTGAGGGCAGCGTACAGGGAGGTTCCCGAGAGCAGGTATCTCGGGAACAATACGGTTCGGACGGTATTGGAGATCGGGCTGCCGATGGCGGAGGGGGAGTTTGAGTACCGGCGCAAGAATTACAGCAAGGCATTCCGGTTATTGCGCACGGCGGTGCAGAGGGATGATTCGTTGAAGTATGATGAACCGTGGGGGTGGATGATGCCGGTGCGTCACGCGTTGGGCGCGTTGTTGTTGGAGCAGGGTCGGGTGAAGGACGCGGAAGAGGTTTACAGTCAGGATCTGCTGCTGCATCCCGGGAATGGTTGGGCATTGAAAGGGTTGGCGGAGTGTTATCAGCGGTCGGGTCGTGCGGACGAGGCGCAGACCGGAGAAGAGAAGTTGCAGGGTGCCTGGGCGAGGTCGGACATTAACTTGCAGTCCTCGTGTTTTTGCAGGACGGAGTGGGAGTAGCGTGGTGTGTGTGGAACAGGGTCTGAGATTTTGTTGATCACGTGGTTGCGACTGGGCGGGGGCAAGTTGCGGGGGATGCTTGCGGGATAAAAGCCGATTTCGTATATTAGTGGCTGGATTTCGGTACAAACCGCCCGGATGGCGAAATTGGCAGACGCGCTAGCTTCAGGAGCTAGTGGCCGCGAGGTCGTGCAGGTTCAAGTCCTGTTCCGGGCACTTAGAAGGGTTCTGAGTGATCAGAACCCTTCTTTGCTTCACGAAACCTGCTGCTACGGTGCCACCTCCACTTAGCCTTTCCGTTTAAGTGTCTCCAGGTACTCAAGGGTGATTTCGCCTACTCTCTCCGTCAGCTCTCCAATACATTTGAGATGGTACGCATTGATCATGACCACCAGGCTGACTCCGTATTTGCGAGAATAGACCATGGAAGCAGTTGTCCCGATATTGCCCCCCATGTGACCCACCGCCTGAACACCCCCGGCAAGCGCGGATCGAAAATATCCAACGCCGAGTCCGTAACCCCCTTTCCCGAAATTGAGCATTTCATCGAGAGAAGCTTTGGTCAAAACCCGGCCACTAAAGAGAGCGTCGGACCATCGAGCGAGATCCTCAGCAGTCATGAAGAGGCCGGATGAGCCGTAGGTAATGCTTTCATGCGACGTCCGAGGCAGGAATGTCAGATCTCTGTTTGAGCCATCGTTGTTGAAATTGTCACCCCAGACGTGCGCCACATTCGGGGGGATCTGTTCTTCAAGGGATAACCAGGCCCCCTTGATTTTCAGCGGCCCCCAGAATCGCCGACGCAACTCAGCAGAGAGCGTGGAGTTGGTCGCGCGCGTACAGATCATTACCAATAACAGATAGTTCGTGTTCGAGTACCGAAAGTCTCTCCCGGGACTGAAGTAAGGATCTCGAATGTAGGTAAGAACGGTCTCTGGTGAAAACACGCTGTCCCGATATCGCTTAAGGTCATCCCACAGCTTCTGATTGTCCCAGAACATATAGAGGCCACTCGTATGGTTCAGGAGCTGTCGTATTGTTATGGTTCCGTCCACATACGGGTATGCTGGCAGCCAGCGAGAAATCGAGTCGTCTAGGTCGAGAATTCCCTCCTCGGCAAGTTGAAGGACAAGTGTAGCAACAACGTTCTTTGTAATGCTCCCGATGGCAAAGAACATCTCAGGTTCAATCATAGTGCTGTCATGCGAGAATCCTGCAACGAACCTGTGAGTCTCCCCATTAGGCAAGATGACGGCTACCGACGCCCCTTTCACGTTGAACTCTTGGAGACCCTCGTTCAGAGCCTCTTTGACTCTCACATCGTACGGGCGTACGTCCCGTGCACACGAGAGAAGACCCGTCACAAGGGCAAAGAGCAGGAAGGATTGGGTGAGTTTTGACATGAACAAGTTCCCTCGAGGCCAGCGGGTGAAGAGCCAGCGCGGGTGTCAGCGAAAATTTCCAAGCCCACAGCGACAGCCATCCGGCCCAAGAAGCCATCAGGTACCGATGTCTGTGCTGGAATACTATGGTAGAGCACCTTCAACCGCAAGTCCTTTCAGATCGGGAAGAGGCGTCACCGATCACTGGACGCCGGGGCATCTTCACCAAAGTGGCATTTTCTTCAAGACCCACCAGTTCCCAGAGACCCCATTGTTCGCAACATCATCCGTTCCGGTTCCGGGCACACATTTGACCGGACAACCACGTTCTGATGCGCCAGCACCAGGCCGGGGTTGTATATTGCTGGGGGAAGCTCGATAACCGATATTCCTACTTCTTATCTCAATATATCCGCAGGAGCCCCATCTGTCAGTTGCCTTGTCACTGGGCACCAGGAGCTCGAGAAGGACCACAATATGGATGTCAAACCAGTCATGTACTGTTTGGCGAAGACGTGCCTACTCCTCAGCTGTAGTCTCATGCTTCGATAAGTGAATGTTTGTTTTGAGAACGCCCCTCATTCTGATGGCCTCGAGTTCATCCGTCAATGGTGCGAAGGGATCTGATACATGACCCGCTCTCATGGCTAACACCATGTGCTGTGTAGTTGATGCAGGCGAAACCGTTCTGCTGTCATGCGGGCAGGACGTCTATTGTCTGCCAGATCCCAAACAGCAACAGTATGATGCCGATGACGACAAAGACTATGGCCCAGATGCGCCATCGCTTTCGCAGCGTGGCGATGGTCTGCGATCCTTCGAGCATGTTCCCCTCAAGATCCGACATGAGTATCTTCATCTCTTTTCGGAATGGGTGTTGGCCGATCTTTAGTATGGCATACATGAACGCAAACTGCAGTACGGTAAAGGCGACGAAGACATTCACCTGGTTGATCCTGTAGTATCCACCGTCGTTATCGACATAGCTGGTGACGGCCCACGTCAAGAGCACGATTGTGGCCGCCATCATGAAGTTCCAGATTTCGAACTTTGTGCGGTAGAGCCGCAACAATCGCTGGAGCGTGGTCACCAGGCTCTCGTCGCCCCGGTCGATACTCCGGATTTCATGAAGCAGGTGAATGCCGTAGATCCCGAAGACTACTGTCACCATCGTAACTCCAATCTGCCTCATGAGCATGCCGGGATTACCCGAATAACCCACGAGATTGACAGCGTCAAAGACCAATGTTCCCGCCAGAATGGCCAGCCAGATCCATACGTACATGAGCGCATTGAATGATTGCCTCCGTACATGAGGGTGAAGCGCCTCTTCAATCTGTCGCACGCTCAGATCTCCTTTCATTGACTTCCCCCTGTCCCAGATTTCCTGAATGATATCCTCACTCATAGCGTTCCGCTCCTTTGTAGCCCCGTTCTTCCAGCAGGGTTCTCAGTTTGTGTTTGATCCGGACGATCCGCACGCTGACGTTCCCTTCACTCAGGCCGGTAACATCTGCAATCTCCTGGTAGCTCTTCTGCTCAAGCTGCAGCAGAATGACGGCCCGATCCAGCTTTGACAACTCCTGGATGCAGCTGTAGAGGAGTTGAACCGCCTCGTCGTCCGTCTGTGGACCATCATCCGCAAGCGGCGGTGCGATATCGTCAATCGACACTGTCACCCCGCGACGTTGTTTCCTTCGCCGGTAC
>JADLEA010000282.1 GCA_020846365.1 Bacteroidota bacterium | reverse complement strand
CTGATGAGCGGGATCACCAGGTCGTTTTCCTATTTGAAGCAATCCGCATCCGGGGGTGCGGAGATACTGCGGACGGACAAGGACATATCGTTGCGGCGAGGGTTGCCGGTGTTCGGGGTGATCCTTGTGGTGATGTTCTTCATCTTCCAGTACTTCTCGGGGGCGGCGATGCCTGCGGGCGTTGCATCGGTCGTGATGATGGTTCTGGGGTTCGTTTTCGCCGCAGTGTCCGGCTATCTCGTCGGGATCATCGGTGTGAGCAACAATCCCACAAGCGGTCTCACCGTATCCGTCCTCATCGTGGTTGCGTTTCTGATGCTGGCCCTGGGGATGAGCGGCGAGCCGGCTGTTGCGGCGGTGCTGGGGGTTGCGGCGTTCACCTGCACCAGCGTTTCGGTGGCGGGAGAAATGATGCAGGACCTCAAGGCCGGGCACATCCTGGGTTGCACGCCCTGGAAGATGCAGGTGGGTGACATGCTGGGCGTCACCGCTGCTGCTGTCGTGATGTTCCTGGTGCTTTCCCTTCTCCACCTGGGCGATTTGAAGCGGGCGGTGGGTAACGAACTGGACAAGCTCGAACAGAGCGGAGCCACCGCTGTGACCTACCGGGGTGAGCAGGCGGAGTTGCAGGGGAAGAGCTATACCCTGGCAGAGGTGAAGCTGCTCTCGCCCGAGGAGCAAAACGACATACTCGGGACGCAGGCGGGTTTCGGGGGAGAAAAGCTCCCCGCGCCCCAGGCGAGTCTCATGGCGGTGGTGACGCGCGGCATTGTGGAGGCGCAGGCGGAGTTGATTCTCATCCTTGTCGGCGTCTTCTTCGGCCTTGCGCTCATTCTGATGCAGGTAAAGAGCCCGATGCTCATCAGCGTGGGGATGTATCTTCCGATCGACACCACCTTCGCGATCTTCGTGGGCGGTTTGATGAAGGGTGCGTTGGACAAGATGCTGGCGAAGAAGAAGATCGAGGGTGCGGCGAAAGAGAAGATCGACAACGTAGGTGTGTTGCTGGCCTCGGGCATGATTGCGGGGGAAGCGCTGCTCGGGCTTCTGTTTGCAGGCCTGGCCTTCGCAGAGATCAAAATCTTCCACGTCTTCGAAGAGCCGACATACCTCTTGAGTCTTGCGGCGATAGCGGTCATCGCCCTGATCCTGGTACGGGTACCGTGGGCGGAGGCGAAGAAGTCTTTGTCTTGACAATTGTACCAAAGGAGGGACTCGAACCCTCACCCGGTGTGAGCCGGACTGGATTTTGAGTCCAGCGCGTCTACCAATTCCGCCACTTTGGCAAGCAAACTATAGAATTTACGCTCTCTCCGCCAGAGAATCAAGAGGAAGAAATCTGGAAGCAGCGAGTTGTTGACAGTCAGCAGAAAGCAATAAGCCTACAGTGGGCGGCGTGATGGAAAAAACCGCCCGTACGCGATGGTGGGAACCCGGCCGTGAGCTGTGGGATACAATTCCAGCTTTTCGGTTGGAACCCCGTTGGTGTTCCGCACCAAATGCGCTGAGGAGAGGGGGAATGCTGTGATGATTGTGCTGCAAACCTCCAGCCAGGTGCCGGTCCCACAGCATGATTGCTGATGCGTTTCCACCCAGACGAAGGAGAGTGCAATGACGGATCACGAAACACCCGGGCGTGACGGTGGTCGGTCCGGAGGCCGCTTCAGCCGTCGAACGGTTCTCAGAGGCATCGCAGGTGCTGTCATCGGCGCAGGTGCAGGCGCAGCCCGATGTCGCGAGGCGGTCGCCTCACCCGGCAGCGCGAGTAGGCCGGTGAATTCACACGCTGCCGAGCGATTCATCTGGAAACTCGACCGCCCGTCCAAGCCCGCGCTGCCCTACTCGTACTTCTGGACCTGGGATCACAGCACCAACTGGATGCTCGATGATCCGGGCATCCTCAACTTCGGATGCGACAATCGGTATCTCAAGCAGCCGGAGACTTATCTTGAAGACTACAGTCGGTTGACTGATCTGGCCGCCGGCCTGGGCGTCAAGGGTATCCTGATCTGGGGTTTCCTGCGTGATGACCACGGCGGCGTCGACTTCGGCAAGCGCGTGGCCGATTACGCTGCCGACAAGGGCGTCATCATCAAGCCCGGCGTCGGCACGAATTGGTACGGCGGCGTCTACTATCAAGGTGAGCATCCCTACAACATCGAGACCTTTGTCAGGAAGAACCTCGATGCTCGCTTGATCGATGAACAGGGGAACCCTCAGGAGCACGGGATCTGTCCCACTCATCCTGGCTTTGTTGAATGGCTTCAAGAAGGCGTTCGCTGGCTTTTTCGCGAGTTCAATATTGGCGGTGCCAACCTGGAAAACGGCGACTACATGGTCTGCGACTGCCCGCGCTGTCGCGAGCATTTGGCACAATGGCCCAAGAATGAGCCGCCGTTCTGGCGAGATCAATACCTCGGTTACGGCGTCGCGCTACGTGCGATTGAAGATCAGCTCAAGGACAAGTTCGTCACCTGGGCCACATACCAAGGCTTCAATCCCGGCAAGCCCGCTGATGACAAGCACCGCGGCGCGTACCTGCTGTGCGATCGACCGGCCCTAGTGGATAAGCTCCCCGCCGACGCGGTGTGCCAGTGGACACTAACCCGCATGGTCCGCAACAAGCCATTGCCGCTGACCGCGTACTTGGACGACGGCACGCCGGCTGAGGCTCAGTCAGCCGAGTTCTGGCCTGCGGACGTCAAACCACCGACCCGCAGAAGCGTGGGCTTCCTGCACCAGGCCAGTCAGTGGCACGGGTCCACGCGCTACAACGAGGCCGTCAGCACAATCAAGGAAGGTTGTCTCCGCGCGTACCGCGCCGGCCTGGAAGGCGTGAGCATCCACGGTGAAGTCTCGACCATGCATGTCCCCTGGGCCCTCAACTATCTGGCCTTCTCACATTTCATTCATTGGCCCGAGGATACGCTGCGTGCCTGGGGAAGAAAGACGCTCGGCGAAGTCCTCGGCTCCGAAGCAGAAGGCGAGGCTTACGCCGAGCTCTTTGCTCACTGGCAGGCCGGCCTTCTCACCAATGCCCATAAGAAGGACCTACGGCAGCGAACCCGCGCCATGACTAATGCTGTTGCCGCGAGAGGCGAGCATCTGGATCGCCTCCGCTTCTGGAGTTGGCTCTGCAACATGGTCGATGGAATGGGCGATCGCCAGACATCCAGCATCTTTTGAGGGGAGCGTGAGGATTCGTCGGCGTTTCACAAGCTTACGGGTCGCCTGACGCTTCAGTTGGTCGCGACGCTGATTATTCGCATGGGCTTGTGCGCAGGTTCGCTCCGTATAGCCCGTTGCCTCTGCGCCACAACGAAAAAGGTGTCATCCGAGTGTCTTCCCGATGAAGTGGGTAACTGACACTTAGGTGACACCCATCTACGCCTTACCCTGAGCAGAAATGAAAGAGAAACTGGATTTTGAGTCCAGAGCGTGCCGAGGGACACAGGATCTTCCCCCTGAAGAACGTGAATCCCGAGTACGCTCTGCCGAGGGACAACAAGTCCGATCCTACGGAATCGAATACTCTTTCAGCTGAAGCCCTTTTGCTTCTCCGCTCATGGACGGGAATTTTGCGCTGTAGGATATCAGGCCCACGCCTGAGACATACGCAGCGTTTTCCCATCCATCCACACCATAGGTCACTCTCGTTTCATATCGCAGGGTGTCTCGCAGTCCACTGTCAATCCGTCGCAGTGCCCGGTTTGTCTCGGGTGATTGAGGAATGCGTCCGGGGAAATCTATCTCTACGAAATCCGGGAATTCTTTGATCGAAAAGGAGACTGAGTCGATCCCATAGAGTTGGTGATCGAGAGAATCCACCTGGATGCTCAGGCAGGTCCAGGTTCCGTTGCCATCGGTCCCAAGAATTCGCCAGGTGATGACGCTTTGCCCCGGGAATGGGGACATCGCGCCCCCCCACCGATTCTCATACGTCCATGTCGCCCCGACTTTCAAGGGGAAGACGAAGGGAGTAAGCGACATAGAGGTACGGAATTCCGAGCCCAATGAATAGTGCTTTACACCATCCATACCTTCAAACATCACCCTCCAGTCATAACGACCCGGGGTCAAACCTGCGATGATTCTCTTCCTCGAACTCCATCCCTCCGACCTAATGCTCTGATTGTACGAAAGCCTATCCCCATACTCGATGCTGGTCGCCTTGACGGGGGAAATGGGCGCCGCACCAGCATACTCTATCTGCACTCTCGTATCATTGAGAGCCCATGATGTTAGGGTGATCGAGGTGGCGGGAGGTGGGGGGGGAGGTGTCGCGCATGTCCAGAATGAATTCAGGGAGCTTAGGCTTGTCCCGCTGTCATTGACCGCGACAAATCGCCAGTAATATTGCGTCGTTGGTTGAAGTGCTCTGAGAGTTTCGGCCATGGCGATCACTGCGGCACCGTTCCCGAGAGTACGCGGCTCCGAAAAGCTTGCGAGAGTCGTGGTCCGGCCGTACTGGAAGTAGCATGTAGTCGAAAGCCCGTTGGGATTGGTTTTACCTTTCAGGATTGCCGTGTTGTATCCAACAGTCCCTGTGTCGCACTCGGCGATGGTGGGTGTCGCAGGACCGATCGGAGGTGCGGGCGGTTCAGGAGTCGGTGACGGAGCGACGGCGGGTTCATTGTTGCAGGAGAGACCGAATCCCAGCAGCACGATTGCGGCGAGGTACAACGGCGCGCGAGTCATAACGGTTCCCACAATAGTGTGGCGCAGCCCAGACAGCCATACAAACCTACCTAGCCTAAATGCCAAAGTCAAGAGCACACGTCGACATCCTTCAAACCGGCCGATTCCTGCATGTATGCCGGCAGACGTCGGGCGCGGCTCGCCGGTAACCGGTTGGCCTGTAGTTGCCTGGCCGGCGGGGAGTTGGACCTGTGACGCCGTCCCTTGTGACTTAAAGTCAGTTGACTTTGGCGTGGTCGAGCCCTACCTTGCAACAGGTCCTCGGCGGGGGGATGAGGAAGAAACTTGGAGAGCCTTTCCTTCCGGGATGGAGGGGAAGGCTCTCTCAATTGCGGGGACTTCCATTTTCAGGCAATGATAGCGACAGAATAACGCTCTCGACAAATCTTGGGGCGTCATGGCGGTTGATGAACATGGAATGGCCTTCCAATAGTATCGAATGACGAGGTCCAGATGGTCACGAACAGCGCCGCGAATCTCTTTTCTCTCCTCGCCGTCTATTGCACGGTACTCGCGCAGGCGCCGACTTTTGACTCGTCGGATACCCTCGCGTCCACCATCGCTCCATCTCTCCCCTCGTCGGAAAAGAGGCTCCCAGGCAAGGACACCGGCGTTGGCAGGCTTGTCATCATGCTCTTCGATGCGGACAGTGGGGAACAACCAGGTGTCTATACTCGAGTGGTTCTCTACGACGGCACGAACATGCCCTTGGCCCAGGAACAGGCAAATTCAAGTGCCACGGCAACCTTCGAAAGCGTCCCCGCGGGAACGGGGTACCACTGCCTGGCGTATGCCGGTGCGTCCTCCGTGTGGGGAGAAGAATTGTGGGGAGAAAAAGCAGAAATATCCGTGGCGTCAGGCGAGACAACGTATGAAATGATCAGGCGCAACATGCCGTCTATAGGAGCCGTGCACCTGTATCTCGACGATTCCGGCACTCCGCTTCCCGAACAAGGAAGAATGATCATCCGGCCCGGTACGATGCTGCGCGTAGAACTTGACATCCAGGAGCCTGAGGTTGTGGGAGGGCACAGCGTGTCAATACTCGGATCATGTGCCCTGGATCGAGACGCTAGGGCTCCATTTGATGTTCACATGACACAGGAGCCCGAGAGTCCTGCGTCGGGAATGAACAGGAGAGTGAGGTTCTTGTGTGAGGCGCCGGCCATGCCCGGCGAATACCACCTGTCCGCCGGTCTCTATGCATTCTCGAGCCGGTATCAACTCACCCTGACCGATGGCACCGATTGGGGGAATCCGCCATTCCGCATTCCGGACGTGCATATCCCCTTCATCGTCTCGTTGAGACCGGTGAAAGCGAAGGCGGGCGATGTGGTGACGATCGAAGGCGGCAACTTCAGTCCCAATCCGACCAAGAACACCGTCTATTTCGGACCGGTACGCGCTTCCGTGGTCGATGCGAACGCCGATGTTCTCGAGACCATCGTCCCGGTGGGATCGGGTGCAGATTTTGTGACCGTGACGGTGGATGGACTCACCGCCCGATCTCCAGGACCCTTCGAGCTGACCTTCGATGGAACCGGTGAGATCAATGCCACGTCGTTTTCTCCTCCCGCTGAATTCGGGGCGACGGCCCTCCTCAGGCAAGGGACTGTCGCGGATCTGGACGGCGACGGCAAACCTGACCTCGCAGAATCAAGCGACAATCATGCGGCTGCGATCTACCGCAATACTTCCTCCCCCGGGGTCCTCTCGACCGCCTCTTTTGACACGGGCATCTTGTTCCCGGTTGGGAAGAGGCCATACCAACTGGAGAAGGCTGACATTGACGGTGACGGAAAGCTTGATCTCGTAAATGCGAACAACAGCGGGGGGAGTTTCACCGTCCTGCGCAACACAAGCTTGCCTGGCATGCTGTCCTTTGCACGGCTGGACATCCCCGCGCTAGGCGTCCCTCAATGTCTTGCCGTGGCCGACCTCGACGATGATGGCCGGCCGGATGTTGCGATTACCGGTGCCGCACCAATCGGCGTAGCCTTCTTTCTCAACACGAGCACCATCGGCACGGTCTCGTTTGCGCAAGGGATCGGCCTTGGGACCGGGAGAGGATGCACCGGCATAGCCATCGCTGACATCGACGGCGACGGAAGGGGAGACGTAATCGTTGCCAATGGCATCGGAACCGAACAGGAGCGTGGTTCATTGACTATGTATCGCAATCTTTCAAGCCCCGGTGAACTGCGTCTCGCACCGGGAGTGGAGTTTCCGTGTGGCCAGTACGCGCGAGCCATTGCCGTGGCTGATCTGGATAATGATCAAAAAATCGATGTCATCCTGTCGGTCGGGACTGACAGTGATGCACCGGAGAAGCTCATCTCCTTATATAGGAATACTAGCACACCCGGAATCCTCACCTTCGCCACCAGAATGGACCTGCAATCGGGAACGCCGTGGTTTGTGGCTGTTGGGGATCTGAATGGGGATGGCAGGGCCGATATCGCCGCTCCGTCTTCAACATCGAGTTCCATCACCGTGTTCGAGAACCTGAGCACGACGGGACAGTTTGCTTTTGGCGAGCGGGTTGACTTTCCGACTCGAGGGGATCCGTTTTCAGTCCACATTGTGGATCTTGACGGCGATGGAATCCCCGATCTCTCAGCCGCTTCGTATGGGGGAATGGGCGTAGCTGTTCTGCGGAACACCATGATGACCCCTCCCGTCTCGCCGGCGGAGAAATAACCCTGCTCCTGCCTGAGCCAATCCACCACACACCAAACACCGCAATGCCAGTCATCAACGGCAATCCTTGATCGTCCTAAGGCAAGAGACGCATGCCCATCCCTTCGGGCATCGCTTGTATCTCCTTCAAACGATTCATATACTACGATGTTCTCCATCCACGGTGGCTTGTCGTGCAGACGGTGGACTGTGGCAATCTGGATCTGCGCGTGTGCACCGCATTGGAGACATCGAACAATCACAGCAGTTGCGCACGAGGTCAGCTGTTCATGGTGCAAATGGTGGAGCGAGGAAAGCCCGCGGCCTATGGACAAGAGGTCGTCAAACGCCGTGCGCGAATTACCGCTTCATATGTTTCCCTGCAGAACCGGCAGGTGCTGGACTTCGGTTCCGGCAATGGCGCCCAAACCGTTGAACTGTTGAAGCACGGGTGCCAGGTAGTCGCCTGTGACATCGATGCCGCCGACCTGGGAGTGCTTGCGGACTTCGCCGCGGCAAAAAACATTGTGTCTGTCAAAACGGTGCTCTATGACGGGATTCGCCTTCCACTGGGCGATGCGCAATTCGATGTCCTCGTCAGCTACGCCGTACTGGAGCACGTCAACGACGAAGCGACATCACTTGCCGAGATGCACCGGGTCCTGAAGAACTCGGGAGAACTCGTGATCTCCGTCCCGAACAAATGGTGGGTATTTGAAACGCATGGCGCCCGCCTGCCCCTTCTCCCCTGGAACCGGGTCCCGTTCTTTTCATGGTTGCCGAAATCCATTCATGCGCGGTTCGCGATGGCACGCATCTACACCCGGAGGAGCATCATCAGGCTTCTGGAGGATCACGCCTTCGAAATCCTGGGCTCGTGCTATATGACAGCCCCGATGGATGTCGTCAAGTCCCCCGCGTTGCAAAAGTTTCTCCGAAGGGTTGTTTTCCGGAACGACGTGACCGGTTTCCCAATCCTCGCAACAGAGATTTTTGTTCATTGCCGGAAGAAGTAGTGTGCAAGGACGGTCCGCAGACAGACCGGATGCCGGATCGGCCAATGTGACGATGAATATGAGTGCCATATACACAACCTTAGGTGTCCGTCCGGAGTACAACGCTACGTATTGATGACCCCCTCTCTTCAACGAGACGGACGTACTCTAGTGAACCAGCGGCGCGCCTGCCGGGGAGCGCGATACTCCCACGTCGGCCTTCTCATACGCCTTCTCCAATGGGCCGGCATCTGCACCCTGTGCCTCGTTCAGGTCTCGCCTGCCCAGACGCCATCCCTCCCCCTCGGTACGTATCGCGTTACGCTCACCGGTGCGCTCCCGGATACGGTCATCCAGCTACCGCACCGATTCCTCGCGCCCGGCACCGACACCTTGATCGCTCTATCGTACGGGACTCTGCAGCGGGATCGTGACTACCGCCTGAGCTACGGCACCGGCAAGCTCCACCTCGACAGCCTCACGCTCGTTCGCGTTCGGGAGAAAACCGAGCAGGATTCACTCACCTTCGTCTTCTCATACCGGTATGTTCCCCTCCGGGTTCAGGACGTCTACCGGCTTCGCACGCTTGTCGTACCGGCCGATTCCGCAGCCAGGGCGGGTACTATCCGCGAGATCCAACCGGCAAGCACATTTTCGATGGAGGAGATTTTCGGTCCGAGCCTCCAGAAGAGCGGCAGTATCGTCCGCGGCTTCACGGTAGGTTCAAACCGCGACCTTTCCCTGAATTCCGGACTCCGCCTCCAGATGTCCGGGAAGATTCTTTCGGATGTCGAGGTAACTGCGGCTCTTACAGACGAGAATACCCCGATCCAGCCGGAAGGAACCACGCAGACCCTCCAGGAGTTTGACAAGGTCTTTGTGGAAATCAAAACCACCGATGCGGTTGCGACGCTGGGTGATTTCAATCTGGAGTTCTCCGGAACCGAATTCGCGCGGCTGAGCCGGAAGCTGCAGGGCGCCAAGGGATTCGCCCGTTACAGCGTTGCGGGTGTCGACGGAGCAACCACGCTCTCCGGGGCCATCACGCGGGGAAAATTCACGACCAAGCAGTTCAACGGCATCGAAAGCGTGCAGGGGCCGTATGTCCTGAGCGGGGCTAATAATGAGCGGGACATCATCGTGATTGCGGGCACGGAAAAGGTCTACGTGGACGGCGAGGAACAGGTCCGGGGTGAAACCAATGACTACATCATCGACTACTCGACCGGGGAATTGACGTTCACAACGCGCCGGCTCATTACTTCGGCCTCGCGTATCGTCGTGGATTTCGAATACACAGACAGGCAGTTCTCACGTTCGCTGTTCGCCGTGCAGACATCGGCCGCGGTGTTCGACAACCGTGCGCGGTTGACCGTCAGCTATGCGCGCGAGGCCGACGATCCCGATGCTCCCATCGATTTTGTCTTTACGGATTCGGCGCGCGCAGTGCTTGCAACGGCCGGAGGCGACCGTTCAAAGGCCGTTCTGAGCGGGGTCAACCGCGTGGATTCGAACGGGGCCTATGTACGAGTGGATACCCTGCTCAACGGAAACACGCCGGCCGTCTTCTACAGGTATGCACCGGGAGATCCGGAGGCATTCTATCTCGTCTCGTTTTCCTACGTGGGTGCAGGCCGCGGGGAGTATTCGCGACAACGAGCGGGCGTCTACATCTGGCATGGCCCCGGCGCCGGGGATTACCTCCCCATCCGGTATCTGCCTCTCCCACAATCCCATCAACTCGTGGACCTGGCCCTGGACGTCTCGCCGGTGGAGGACCTGCGCATCGCGGGGGAATTCGGCTTCAGCAGTTTTGACGCGAACCGGCTCTCCACATTGGGAGATGGAGAAAACAACGGACGTGCGGTGAACGTGACTGCAACGTACACGCCCCGGGATATCCGGATCGGTGGCCTCCACCTGGGCGGCATGGATTTCAAATATCGCGAACGCTTCGTAGGGAACCGGTTTGTTCCACTTGACCGCTCCAACGATATCGAATTCAACAGGAAATGGGGCGTGGACTCGCTTGCAGGGGGCGACGAGCGCATTCGTGAAGCCGGGCTGACGCTGCTCCCTGCCAAGGGGGTATCCGTGGGAAGCACCTACGGCACAATCCGGCGGGGGGATGGGCAGGATTCCCGCCGGGTTGACGGAACATTGTCGGTGCGAACCGAAGACTTTCCCATAATGCACTACACTTTCGAAGACGTCCGCTCGAGTGAAAAGGCCTCGAATGGCGAAAGCCGATGGTTCAGGCATAGAGGGTCCATGGAGTACACGTTTGTCGGCCTTACTCCCGGATTTCGATTCGAGGGGGAGAATCGACGAATCGGGCAAATGACGACAGGCAGCACAGATGCAGGGAGTTTCAAGTTCAACACCTACGCCGCGTTCCTGCGGCTGGCGGAACTCGGGCCTCTGTCGGCACAGGCGGACTTTTCCTGGCGTTCGGACGACGTGTTCTTGAGGGGAGCGGTAGTGCGGGAATCGGACGCGTTCACGCAGAACTACAGCGCGCGCCTGCGTGAATGGGGTTCATTCTCCTCCTCTTTGGATATCACCCTCCGCAACAAGAAGTTCTCACCACTCTTCAAGCAAGAGGGAAGAGTAGACGTACAAACGGTACTCGTGCGGAATCTCACCCGTTTCATGCCGCTGAACCGCGGCATTGAGACGGATCTGTTCTACGAAGTCTCCACCGAGCAGGCCTCCCGCCTGGAGCGGGTGTACGTGCGCGTGACCCCGGGCTCCGGCAACTACCGCTATCTCGGCGATGTCAACGGGAATGGTCTTGCCGACGATGAGGAATTTGTGTTGACGAGGTTTGACGGCGAGTACGTCGCGCTCACGCTTCCCTCGGACGAGCGCACGCCGATCATTGACTTGAAGGCCAGCACGCGGCTCCGGATTGTCCCGCAGCGCTTTGTGGAAGGGAACGGGTTTGCTGCCGATCTACTCCGTGCTCTCACATCCGAGACGTATGTACGCGTGGAAGAAAAGAGCAGGGAACGGGACCTCAAGCAGATCTATCTCCTCCACTTCAGCCGGTTCCGGCAGGAAGCCACGACGATTGCGGGCTCTGTGTTGTTCACCGAGGACATTCATCTTTTTGAAGGTCGGCCGGCATTCTCGTCCCGTTTCCGTTTTTCGGAAAGGCGAGGACTCACGAATTACAGCGGCGGCATCGAGCATGCGTTTGTCCGGGAGCGTTCCGTGCGCCTGCGCTGGCAGCTGGTCTCCGAGATTGCCAACCAGCTGGATTATGTGAACCGTGTGGACCGGGTGACGGGCATACAGGCATCTTCCCGTCTTCGGGACATTCTCTCCAACGCGGTGGCGTTTGACATTTCCTACCGGCCGCAGCAGTCGCTTGAGCTGGGCATAAAGTTCGACGTTTCGCGATCCACGGATCGCCTTTCGCTTCCGGAACTGCGGGCAGATCTGAACGCGCAGAATATCAGGATGGTGTATGCTTTTCAGGGGGCGGGACAGGTGAGGGGGGAGTTCGCTCGCGAGGAGGTGTTGCTGGCTCGCGGTGCGGTGCTGTTTCCGTTCGAACTCACGGGAGGAAGAGTTGCAGGCAAGACGTGGGTTTGGCGCGCCGCCTTTGAGTATCGCATCACGCAGTTCCTGCAGTCAAGCATGAACTATGAAGGAAGGAGCGAAGGCGGAAGGGAGCCCGTGCACAACGCGCGCGCAGAAATTCGCGCATTCTTTTGAACCGCGCGCGCACACACTTGCGTTTGTAGATCCTATTCTGTATACTCTCAGGCATCGTCTCGCACACCTCAGGGGATAGCTCTTCGCAGATCTTTATTGTCGGGGCTTCGCTCACGTCCCATGGTCTACTGCACATCATTCGAATCCAAAGTCGGCCTGATCTACGTTGCGTCCACGGAGAAAGGCGTTTGCAAGGTCAGCGTTCCCCGGCAGACCAAACGCGATTTCTTCCACTGGCTGCGCGACAACTTTGACGACAGCGAAGTGGTAGACAACAAATCCCGCAACAAAGAAGTCATCGATCAGCTCAACCGCTACTTCAACGGCAAGCTCGCAAAGTTTGCGGTGTCGGTGGACATGCGTGGCACGCCGTTCCAGCTGCGCGTGTGGAAAGAGCTCTCCAAGATCCCGTATGGTACCACGATCTCATACAAGCAGCTCGCCAAACGGCTGGGGACGAGCCGGGGCTTCCAGGCGGTCGGCCGCGCAAACGCCGCGAACCCCGTCCCGATCATCGTGCCGTGTCACCGGGTGCTGGGAGCCGACGGATCCTTGGTCGGCTATGCGAGCGGTGTCAAGACCAAGGAGTTCCTGTTGAAGCTCGAAGGCGCGTTGATGATTTAGCGCCGCCGCAGAATTCCTTTCCGCTGTTTGTTGCCTTCCCGATACAATTTCGTTATCATCTTCCATGTCATTCCTCGAACACCTGAACCCCGTTCAGCGGCAGGCAGTGGAAGCGCTTGACGGACCGGTCATGATTGTCGCCGGCGCCGGGAGCGGTAAGACGCGCGTGCTCACGTATCGCACCGCGCATCTTCTGGAGCGCGGCGTGCGCCCCGAAAGCATCCTCGCGCTCACCTTCACCAACAAAGCCGCCGACGAGATGAAGGGACGCATCGCGGGACTTGTAGGTCCCGCGAGCCACGCGCTGTGGATGGGAACATTCCATTCGCTCTTCGCCCGCATCCTGCGGTTCGAATGCGAACACCTGGGGTATCACCGCAATTTCTCCATCTATGATACCGATGATTCGCAGGCGCTGGTCAAGAGCATCATGGCGGACAAGCTGATCTCCCAGCAGCAGTTCACGCCGTCGGGAATCCGCAGCCGCATCAGTCACGCGAAGAACTCCCTTGTCACCCCCGCCGAGATGTTACGGCGGGCGCAGGATCTCGTGTCGGAGCGGACCGCCAACGTCTACGATGAGTACGAACGCCGTCTGCACCGCGCGAATGCAATGGATTTCGATGACCTGCTTCTGAAACCGCTCGAGCTGTTCCGAAAGCATCACGATATTCTCCGCCGCTACCAGCAACGCTTCCGGTACATCCTTGTGGACGAGTATCAGGATACCAACCGCGTGCAGTATCTGCTTCTCCAGGAGCTCGCTGCGGCACACAAGAATATCTGCGTGGTCGGCGACGATGCGCAGAGCATCTATGCATTCCGCGGCGCCGATATCAGAAACATCCTGGACTTTGAAAAAGACTATCCCGGCTGTACAGTCTTCCGGCTGGAGCAGAACTACCGGTCGACCAAGAACATCCTCGGTGCGGCCGACTCCCTGATCCGGCAGAACGTTGACCAGATCCCCAAGAAACTCTGGACCAGCAACGCAGACGGAGACCAGGTGACGGTGGACGTGTGTGAGGACGACCGGGAGGAAGGGCGGCGGATCGTTCAGGCCATCGAGGAGGAAATTCGCCGGCACAAGCTCTCGCTCAATGACATTGCCATCCTCTACCGGACCAACGCCCAATCGCGGGTCATCGAGGATGCGCTCCGGCGCAACAGCATTCCCTACACGATTGTCGGCGGTGTGGCCTTCTACAAACGGAAGGAAATCAAGGATCTGCTGGCGTACCTGAAGGTTCTCGCGAATCCCCTGGACAACGAAAGCCTCCTTCGTATCATCAACGTACCGGCTCGATCGATCGGCGACGTGACCATACGAAGGATCAAGAGCGTCGCGGCCGGAGAACGGCTGTCCCTGTTCGAGGCGCTTGCATCACCGCACCTCGAAGGATTGCTGGCCGACCGGGCATTGCGCGCCGTGAGACAGTTCCATGCGATGTTGTCGAAGTATGTCGATTTGAAGAAGCAGATGTCAGTGAGCGAGCTGGCGAGGGCCCTGGTGGACGACATCGGGATCCTTCGCCTCCTGAAAGAAGAGAATACGGCAGAGTCCCTTGCCCGGCGGGAAAACATCCAGGAGCTGATCTCCGCCATCACCGAATTCACGGATATGCACGAGGGCGCCCTGCTGGAAGATTTCCTCCAGGAAGTCTCGCTCATCGCCGATGTTGATACGGCCGAATTCGGCCGGAATGCCGTGACCCTGATGACCCTGCACGCCGCCAAAGGGCTGGAGTTCGCCGTGGTGTTCATCACGGGCCTGGAAGAAGGGCTCCTCCCGATCTCCCTCGCGCTTGACAGCAGGGAAGAGATCGAGGAAGAACGCAGGCTGCTGTATGTCGGCATGACGAGGGCCGAGCAGCGACTCTATCTGTCGCACGCACGCATGCGCTATCACCAGGGCGAAATGCTTGTCTCCCTCCGCTCCCGCTTTATTGAAGAAATCGATCCTCTCCACCTCGCGTATCGCGGGCGAAATGGCATGACCGGACGTTCGACCTCTGCTTCCACACGTTCCCATGGCGCCCCCGTCCGCCGACCGAAGCAACTCGTAGCTTCGTCCGGGGGATTCTCCTCCGATCCCGCCCCGTCGGAACCCATGCCGCGTTATGAAGACGAATCGCAGGAGCACACGGCGCTCCGCGTCGGACTGGCGGTCACCCACGAGACCTTCGGGCCGGGCCGCATCGTTGCGCTCGACGGGAAGGGAGAAAACGCGAGAGCGGTCGTGGATTTTGTCTCCGCTGGACGCAAGCAACTCCTCCTCAAATTCGCCCACCTCCGGGCCGGATCCTAGCCATGGCGAAGACGACGATCACCCACCTCCATGAACTCCGCGAACGTGCGCTTCAGGGAGGCGGAGCCCAACGGATTGACGACCAGCATCGCAAAGGAAAGCTGACTGCCCGGGAGCGGCTGGCGTTGCTGCTGGATGAGGGGAGCTTCGACGAGCTGGACATGTTTGTGGAACACAGGTCCTCCGATTTCGGACTGGACAAACAGCGCTATCCCGGCGACGGCGTGGTCACGGGAACCGGAACCATCCAGGGCCGGCCGGTATGTGTATTCAGTCAGGATTTCACCGTCTTCGGCGGATCGCTTTCTGAAGCTCACGCCGAGAAAATCGTCAAGATCATGGAGCTGGCGATGAAGATTGGCTGCCCGGTGATTGGCCTTAACGATTCGGGCGGCGCACGAATCCAGGAAGGCGTGGTCAGCCTGGGCGGCTATGCGGATATCTTCCTCCGGAACACGCTGGCCTCGGGGGTGGTGCCCCAAATATCGGCCGTTCTGGGGCCCTGCGCCGGTGGCGCGGTATACTCGCCCGCAATT
>JADLEA010000281.1 GCA_020846365.1 Bacteroidota bacterium | reverse complement strand
CAATGTTGCCGGCGGTGAGGAGTCCGGTTGTGTCAGCAGCCATGATACGTTCTCCTTATGTGTGATGTGCCATTGCCATGTATGCGTCTCGCACGACTTCGGGTGTGTACAGCCGTTCGAGACGGCGGACGGTGAAGTGCCCTCTTGCCATGTCCTGAAAGTGGTCGATGAAGACCAGGTTGATCAACGCCCCTCCAACTGCACCGATCGCGGGAATTGCCTGTGCGGCCGCTTTCTCACTCACAGCGACTCCAAAGCGGCTTGCAATCTGGGAAATCAGACGGATCATGACCGGAGCTCCCTCCATCGCGAGGCCCCTTTCAGCTACATATTCCGCCGCTTCCGTAATCGTCTTGGCAAGCGCCGCCCGTATGGTGAAATAGCCGGTGTCGGTCGCATCATCCCTGGATGAGCGCCCTCCAAGCGCAAAGACTTCCAGGCATGCAATTTTCGCGGCAGGTGAACGCAAGTCTTCATTCTCGCTTCGCGCGATATCCGCTATGGATCGCAGCATGATCGTTGTCGAAATGGGAAGCTCGACTGCAAGGGCCGGGAGTCCGAATGCCCCGCCGCCCGCCCCTGTTGCTGTTACCGCCATCTTGTGCCATATGTTGCTCGAACGAGGTTGGGAGGTCTTGCCGAGCGTGGCCAGAGCGCTATCCAGGGCTGCCTCCAGGGCCTTCCGTGTCACGTCATTGATGGCCTCTGACCACCTCTCGGGAAGCAGCTCCATCCCCTTTTCAATCGGCTTGCCGATCACGTTGGTGATTTTCGCCGCGAGTCCGGGGTTTTCCAGAATGCGCTTGGCAAATTGCAGCGCGGCAATGTCTTCCTGGGTCATCTGTATATCCGCACTCTTCTGTATGGCCACGCACGTTCAGGCATGACGCACGCCGGCTTTGCGTTTCGCCTGCTTGAACGCCTTGACAAAGATATTCTGGAGTACCTTCACGTTGACATCATTGAGCGACTTGATGTAGAGGCAACCTTTGCCGGTTTTGTGCTTCCCGAGCTTGGACAGTTCACCTTCAATGTATTTCAATCCGCACATCAGGTAGATGCTGATGTTCTGCTTCCTGGGTGAGAAACCCATGAGAGGAGTGTCTCCTTCTCGTCCGCTTTCGTACACATAGTGATATGTCCCAAAACCGACAATAGCGCTTCCCCACATGACAGGTTCGCATTGGGAAACCTTCTGCATCATATCGAGGATTACAAAGCAATCCTCCCGCACCTGCGCATCCCGGATCTTGTTCAAGAACGCGGTGACGCTGGTTCGTGTCGGCTTTGTTTTATTCTCTGCCATGGTGGTGTCCCTTTCGCACGGACTGGCTGTTGCTTGGTTGAGAGAGGATCACAGTGGTGACTGAACATCGCCGTGCGCTCATCGGGGCTTCTTCCCGACCGTCATTTCCGGCAGCCTCTCCCCTTTCGCAGAAAAGGCCACGAGTCTATCGAGCCGCTTCAGGCGGGTCTCTTCCTTTTTGGCACTCACAATCCACCAATTCACGACTTTTCGGTAGGATGCCGCTTGCTCCTGAAAGAAGCTCCAGGCCTTCTTGTTCTTCTTTAACAGCCGGCTGTACGGCTCGACCAGTTCCGGACTGCGCTGTTCGTACGAGTAGATGCCGGATTTGTTCTCGCGCCTGGCCTCAAAGGCCGTGAGCCCGACAGGTTGCATCCGGCCTTCCTCGATCAGCGCCTGGGCACGTTTGATATTAATACTGCTCCAGGTACTGCCGGACCTCCGCGGCGTGAAGCGAATGGTGTACCTGCTCTCGTCGATGCTTCTGCGGATGCCGTCAATCCAGCCGAAGCAGAGTGCCTCATCTACTGATTCGGGCCAGGTGATGCTTGGCTTGCCGGAGTCTTTCTTGTAGTACCCCACCAGGAGCTGGTCTGTCGTGTCATGGTGTTTCGCAAGCCACTTGCGGAACTCCTCCGGCGTGCGAAAAAAAGTTGGCTTCATGTTGGCTCCGGCGCCGATTGCTTTCATACTAATGGATCTCCTGAACACCTAGTTCGTTTCTGTGATCGAGAACGAGTCTTCACATTACTGTTCCGTCCTGGAGCAATCTCCTAGGCCACGACGCCCAGAGCGACCATCACGAAGCCGCTCCCATTGTAGACTCCGTGGATGATGATGCCAAGCCACGTGTTCTTTCGTCTTTGAACGACATAGGGCACCACGAACTCAATCGGCAGCAGCAATATGGCGATGCGCCACCCGATTCCTATGTGGAAAACAGCCCACAGGAAGCCGTTGAGCAGCCACGCGTACCGACCCAGAACACTGGCTTGTCGCGGCAGAAGATATCCTCTCCAGAGGAATTCCTCCCCGACAATATTGAAAAAGAAGTACGGTAGCCAGGCAAGGAACAGCCAGTATTCCTCAGGTTTGAGCTTCTCCATATGGAGAAATGAAGCATACGAGTCCTGAGAAAGCAAGTTGACTGAGAGGAACCGGTCACTTGTGGCTACAACAATCCACGTAAGTGCGATAACAGCAGTCAATCCGCCCAAAGCCCAGTACATGTCAACTCTGCTTAAGGATCGGATATTGAGAGCGACAAGGATTTGCTTCACGGATTTCGCACCGCTCTCCCTGCGCGCGGAGAGCAATGCCGCGAGAAAGAGGGCGAAGACGATGACGCCGCTGGCTAACCACCATCCTACAAGCGGGCGAACACCATACTGCTCATACAGAGATGGAATGCCATAGTGCACTGCGGCATAGAGCGCTAAGGCACCTCCCAGGAAGTACCAGAGCGACTCTGAAACGATTCCGGTCTTATTGAGCATGATGGAGTGTGACTCAGTCATGATCTTCCCTGGACGGCCGGCATAAACCGGATCTCCTTACGGCCCCCGCCTGAGGGCGTCAGCCAAGAGCCCGCAGCACATAGCCAGTGCCGAGTGCACACGCATACAGGCCAACTCCGAAGACAGCGTGTGTCACAAAACTCTTCAGCCTGGCCTGCGCTGGGTTGGCTGTTCTTGACGAAGCTATGCCAAGTCCAAGCGACGGCTGCATGACGAACAGAGGGAAGACCACGGTGCCAATGCCGTACAGGAGCGCAGGTAGCAGACTCGGTGACTCAAGCCAGTCACCGGATGCAATAACGACAAATCCAAGCGCAAACACCACACCAATGGTGTAGTGCGCAATCCACCCAACCGCACACTCGAATGGTTTCTTGGACGCATCGGTGATCCTCGAATGCCAGAAAGTGCCGCCTGGCACGTGAAGGAGCCAGCGTCCGAGCAAACAGTAGTTGAGCGAAGGAATCCCGAACGCACGCCTCAGGAACAAATTCCAGATGTCCATCATCAGGCTGGCGCCGATACCGATCGCAATTGCAGTCAGAATGTCGCCTGGTTCAATATTCATAGTCCAATTCGAATGTGGAAAGGGTTAGGACAAAGGTTTGCGCTTCTTGAGCTGCTGCACTGCCGTCTTCACCATTCGCCCGAATTGCTTGTCCTTCTTGCGCCGCTCCACGTACGTCATCTCATGGAACTTCGATTCCTTGACCAATTTCATATAGCTCTGATACCTGGCCTCACTCAGAGAGCCATCCCGAACCGCGAGCAGGATCGCACAGCCGGCTTCAACGGTGTGCGTGCAATCGTTAAACCGGCACTGGGCCGAAAGCTCATGAATATCGGAGAAGCTGTCATCAACACTGGCACCCACCCCCATCAATCCCAGCTCCCTCATGCCGGGAGTATCGACCAAAAGCGCTCCATTGTCGAGAATGGTCATCTGACGGCGTGACGTCGTGTGCCTCCCCCTGCTGTCCTTTTCACGAACCGCGTTCGTCTCGAACGCCTCAGAACCAAGAAGGTGATTCAGAAGCGTGGTCTTTCCCACACCCGAGGATCCAATCAGGCAGTAGGTCTTCCCTCTTTGTAAAGCTTGCTTGACCTCTTCGAGTCCCGATCCAGTTGTGCTGCTGAAGGCAATGATCCTCGCGTCGATTCGCTCCTCCCGAATATTCGAGATCCGTTTCTCCAGATCCTCCGCGCTGACGAGATCGGTCTTGCTGAGCAGGATGACAGGCTCAACATGACCTTCGTTGACCATCACCAGGTATCGCTCCATCCGGCGGAGGTTGAAATTGAGGTCGCATGATTGCATGATGAACGCGACATCAACATTCGAAGCTATCATCTGGTATTCAACTTTGTCCCCCGCGGACTTGCGCCGCAAGAAAGTTCTTCTTGGGAAGAGGTCATGGATGATCGCTAGCGTGCCATCGTTGTGGTATTGAACGCATACCCAGTCACCGACGCACGGGAGGTCCTGGCTGGAGTCCGCAGAAAAAAGAAGCTTGCCGGTCAGTTCTGCCTGGACTTCACCGTGTTCGTTCCGAACCAGATATCGGTCCCGGTCGACTCTGGTCACGCGGGCAATCTCCCAGTCGGATGAACCCATGCCCGCTCGTTTCTCTTCAAACCAACTATCGAATCCTAGATCTGATAAATCCATATGAAATCCTTGAAGTTGAAGAATTACAGCACCCTGAACTGATACACGGTAGAGGTGGTCGGGCCAATCCAATATCGTCCATCGGTCTTTGTTCTCTGGGCACGTCCGATATTCACTGGACCATTGTAGAGAAACGCTGCAGTGTAGCTGCCCTGTGGAATGTGAGGATATCCCGGAACAACGACCTCCCTTTGCACGCTGGCCCCGCTCGGAAGTCTCACAAACCACTCTGGTGTCCATGAAGAGTATGGTACCGGTGCGACAGAGCCACTGTGATCGGTCGCATAGCCACGTCCCGGTAAGCTACCATATATCACAGGGCCATTGTTGAAATAGTTGAACAGGCTGTCACCCATGAGATCGGGATCTGGCAGGTAAAGAGGGTCTACATCGTTGTTTGTGATGGTGAAGGTGTAGGCGATCGTGGCCGTGTCACCGTTCTGCACCAGCCGCATCAAGTCGAGTCTGACGAGACCGCCGGCATGGTAAAGGTCTCCAGTTTCCAGAGATTGTCGAGTCCACTCGTCATTGCGGGCATCTCCGGACGCATCCAGCAACGAATGCCAGGACGAGATGTGGATTACATCATTGGGATACATTACGAGGTCTTCGATACAAGGAACCGGACGACCCAGACTCGAAGCAGCACTGCTAAACATGCCCAGATATCGGGGGTCCCCGTTTGCCACCACCACAAACGGCTTGGCCCACCAGCTAGCAGGAAACAATCCTTTGTTTAGTGCCGGGAAAAGTCTGCTATTCTCACCCTTCAGATAGATACAGTGAGATGAAAAGTCATAGAACTCGATATCCTGGGCTGATAACCACGGCAGGGTATCGAGTGCCAGGCTGCCCACGTTTCTTCCCAGCACACCCGAGATGGTGATCGTTGAGTCTCGCAGAAGATGGATCGCAAATGCAGGCGCGTCGCTTGGCCCGACCCCACCGGCGTCCTTCGAGCAGGAGGTCAGGACGAAGATAAGCGCCATTGACATCAGTAACCAGGAGCTAGCCGATTTCATTTGAGGGCTCCTTCGTGTGTTGGTTTCGTTTCATGTAACAATGACCGGTACCTTGTCGTCCCACGAGCCGGCGTCCGCCCCCCGCACCTCCAACCCAACCGCTCCGCAAAGGAGTTGGAATGCGTCGCGCATACGCCTGGCCCCGGCCAACCTACACCCCGAGGTATTCGTACGTGGCTATCACCAGGAGCTGGCACATGGTGCTGACAGTCACCACATAGCCGTTCATTTTCACGCCGATGCCGAGTATGTAGCTGGACCTGACAACAATGGCCAGCAGTATCCCGAGCACGATGATCGCGACAAGGTATTCTCCCGTGCCAAGAAGGACCGCAATCCTCGCTTCATCCTGTCTGCCGAATCCTCCGAGGAGAAGCGAGAAGGATCGATTGAACATCGGGAAAAATGCGAAGGGATACGCATACAAGGTTTTGCATTTCTCGATGACCAGCAGGGCCATCACCGACTGAAAGACGGTGAATGCGGGGCCTCCAATGCTGACATACAGGCCATGGCTTTCTTGTATATAGAAGCCGTCTCTCGGCGAAACATAGTTGAGACTGTACAGCATGCTGTTCCCCAGGGCTTCCCCGACGCTCCAGTGGCCGAACTCGTGAAAGAGGTACGTGAAGTATGCGACTGGGATGAAAAGCAGAAAAAACCAGGCGTCAATGGTTTTCTGCGAGTGCGTCGATATCATTGGCTTAGTTTGCCGGCCTCCTCGGAATTAACATGGGCGTCCTGGATTTGTACTCCAGATAGGAGGCCCCGAATCGGATCTCCAGTTCCCGTTCCTCATATACCTTCACGAAGAAAAGAAGTGCCGGAGCGAACAGGAGAAGTACCCAGAGCACGAACCATAGCGATTGAAACCAGATCCCCAGTGAGAGACCCAGGGCCAGAACCGCAAGCACCATGGGATTGCGCGTCCAGGCGTACAGCCAATCCACTGCCAATCTCCGGCTGAGCGCAACCGCAAACGGCGCTCCAAGACCTTTCACGGCTAGGT
>JADLEA010000280.1 GCA_020846365.1 Bacteroidota bacterium | reverse complement strand
TCCAGAAGAAACCTGTCAAGCGGAACCCGCCTCCGCCGTTCATCACCAGCACGCTGCAACAGGAGGCGGCGCGCCGGCTCCGGTTCCCGGCCAAACGCACCATGATGATGGCCCAGAGACTCTATGAAGGCATCGAGCTCGGCGAGGAAGGGCGGGTCGGTCTCATCACCTACATGCGCACGGACTCCACCCGGCTCAGCGAAGATGCGGTCCGCGAAGCCCGCGAATATATCTACGAGAACTACGGCAAAGACTACCTCCCGCATGAAGCACGGGTCTTCAAAAAGGGGAAGTCTTCCCAGGACGCGCACGAGGCCATCCGACCGACGTCCATGAAACACGCGCCCAAGGCCGTGAAGAAGTACCTCGAACCTGAAATGTATGAAGTGTACGAGCTCATCTGGAACCGGTTCCTTGCCTGCCAGATGGCGCCGGCAGTCTCGGAACAAACCCCCGTGGACATCCGGGGCGGAGAGTACCTCTTCCGGGCGACGGATGCTGTCCCGACGTTCCGCGGCTTCCTGCAGGTCTATGACGACCTGGCCGACGAGGGCGACAACCGGGTCGATGAAGATCCGGCATCAAAGCTCCCGGCGAATCTGAAGGTCAACGAACGCACGGAGCTTACGAACCTCATCCCGAACCAGCATTTCACGAAGCCCCCGGCCCGGTTCACGGAATCCAGTCTTGTGCGGGAGCTTGAGGCATTGGGCATCGGACGCCCCAGCACCTATGCACTGATCGTGGATACGATCCAGGCGCGGAAATACGTCGAGCAACGCGAACGCCGGCTGTATCCCACGCCGCTCGGCATTGCGGTCAACAAGATCCTGGTGCAGAACTTTCCGCACATCTTCACGGTCGGGTTCACCGCAAAGATGGAGGCGGAACTGGACACCATCGCCTCCGGCAAGCAGACCTACGAGCAGGTGATGGAAGACTTCTATCACCCGTTCGTCCGTGATCTCGAGGGCGTCGACAAGAACAGCGCGGCGATCAAGAAATCGCTGCAGGAAACCACCGATGAGGTGTGCGAGCTGTGCGGCAAGCCGATGATCATCAAATGGGGTCGGAATGGACGCTTCATGGCTTGCAGCGGATATCCGGCCTGCAAGAACACGAAGCCCCTTCCGGAGGAGCAGGAGCTCACCAAGCACGCGGTGGGGATCAAGTGCGACCAGTGCGGCGGCGACATGATCGTGAAGGGGGGAAAATTCGGGGCGTTCCTCGGCTGTTCCAACTACCCCACGTGCAAGAACACCCGCCCGCTTTCGATAGGCGTGAAATGCCCGAAGTGCAAGGACGGGGACATCATCGAGCGGAAGACCAAGCGCAAACGGCTGTTCTACGGCTGTTCGCGCTACCCGGATTGTGACTTCGCATCATGGGACAAACCGGTCTCGCGCGTGTGCGACACCTGCGGGAACGAGTACATGGTGATGAAGTACAACCAGACCCGCGGGGAATACCTGCAATGCCCGGCATGCAAGGCCGAGGTCGCCAAGGACAGGCTGCCGGAGCCGGTGGACGAAAGGCAAAGCGACGGATAACACGACTCACACCGGGATGTTTCTCGCGTATCTCTCGGCGGAGCGACGCGCTTCGCCGCACACGATTGCCGCGTACACGGAAGATCTCCGCCAGTTCGACGCCTTTCTGCGGGATGAGGAACGGCCGCCGTCCGCGGTGGATCATCAGACGATCCGGAGGTTCCTCGGCGCAATGCTGGACCAGGGTTTGGCCAAGCGGAGCGTCGCACGGAAGCTGGCCTGTCTCCGTTCATACTACAAGTTTCTGAAAAAACGAGGGCTGGTCGAGGTGAATCCCACGGCGCTCGTGGCCACGCCCCGGCTGGAACATCGCCTGCCGTCCTTCCTCGACGAGCCGACGGTGACACAGGTGCTGGAACATCCCGACCGGTCGACCCCGGAAGGTGTGCGCGATGCTGCGATTCTGGAGCTGTTTTACAGCACCGGCATGCGCCTGAGCGAATTGCTGAACTTGCGGCCGGCGGACATCCAGTTGCGGGAGCGGACATTGAAAGTCACGGGGAAGGGGAGCAAGCAGCGGATTCTTCCGTTCGGTCGGAAGGCGGCGGACGCGGTGAAGGGCTGGCTGAGCGTCCGGAAAGAATTTGTCCTTCAGGGAAAAGACCCCGGCACGCTGTTCCTTACCGTGCGTGGCAAGCCGATGAGCCCCAAAAGCGTCAACGTGCTCGTCAATCGTCACATCGGGGCAGTCTCGGAGCTGCAGAAGAAGAGCCCGCACGTCCTGCGGCACACTTTCGCCACGCACCTGGTGAATCGCGGGGCCGACCTCCAGGCCGTCCGTGAACTGCTCGGTCATGAAAGCCTGTCCACGACGCAGATCTACACGCATGTGGGCATTGACCGGTTGAAAAAAGTATATGCATTGGCGCACCCCAAGGGAACGTGACCCCCGTCCATCGTCACTGAAAGGAGACTCATCATGAATATCACCTTCACCGCTCGGCATTTCCGGCCGCATCCAGAGATCAAGCAGCACGCGCTCGATACCGTGAAGAAGCTGTACAAGTTTTACGACGGAATTGTTACGGCGAATGTGATTCTCAGCTATGAACGGGCAACCAACAGCGTCAAGACCGCGGAAATCAACATCCACGTGTATGGGGGAGTGCTTACTGCAAAGGAGAAATCAGAAGACTACCACAAATCGATCGACAAAGCAGCCGAGAAACTCACCCTGCAGCTTGAGAAATACAAGGCCAAGCTGCGCGCCAAAGACAAAACACGAGTCCGGGCCATCCAGGACAAAGTATGAAAATTGATCCAGGCGGGGAAACACGCAAACGGAGCATCACCGTCGGGTTCCTCTTTGAGGTCACGAAGGATCGTTTCAAGCTGCGCAAGCTGAACGGGGAAAACGGCTTCGCGAACGAGATCAAAGACAAGAATCTGCACCGCCCCGGACTTGCGCTGGCGGGATATGTCGAGTTGTTCACGTACGACCGTGTCCAGATTATGGGGAATACCGAGATCCGGTACCTGAAATCTCTGGAGCCCGGGCATCGCCGTTCGGCGTTCAAAGCCCTGCTGGAATTCAATATCCCGTGCATCATCCTGACCAACGGAAACACCGTGGAAGATGACCTCCTGGAGGCGGCATCAGCCAAGAACATCCCCATCTTCGGCACCCCATTCAACACCACGAAAGTCTCCTATTTCCTGGCCGACTTTCTGGACGACCAGTTCGCGCCGCAGATGATGGTTCACGGATCGCTGGTCGATGTGTACGGCGTCGGCGTTCTGCTCACCGGACGCTCCGGGATCGGCAAGAGCGAGATCGCGCTTGACCTGGTGGAGCGAGGGCATCGGCTGGCGGCGGATGACGTGGTCATGATCACACGGAAGGGAGAGGGGATTCTGATCGGCGCAGGGACGGACCTCGTGAAGCACTTCATGGAGGTCAGGGGTCTGGGGCTTATCGATGTCCGGAGCATGTTCGGGGTCAGGGCCATCCGGTTCCAGAAGCGGGTCGAGGTAGTCATAGAGCTGGAAGAATGGAAGCCCGATGAGGATTACACCCGGACGGGGCTGGACGACCTGTCCGTAAGCATCCTGGATGTGGATATCCCCCTTGTAAAATTGCCAATCTTCCCCGGTAAAAACGTAACCGTTATTACCGAGGTCATTTCCCTGAATTACCTCCTGAAGCATTACGGCTACGATGCGGCCAAAGTGTTCGCAAAAAGGCTGGAAGGGCTGATTGGCGAGAAGGGGAAGCGGAGCCGGGCAATTGACTATTTTGAGCACGATTTCGAGTAGATTTGGAAGTTTTTGCTTGACAAGAGGGTGAATATTCTTTATTTTTCCGTCGAATTTTTCGAAATCTTCCTCTCGTGGGCGTTGGCGGCGTAGGCGTTGGAAGGAGATTTTTCCAGGCAAAGCTGTATGGCACGCGGTTTGCGTTTTTCCCTTCAGCGGGGAACTGCGGAGAACAAAGGAGGTTGTAATGTTTCGAAACATGAGATTCTTTGTTTTCTCCAGCAAATCCCTTGACCTGAGCGAGGGTCGGTTCTTCAAGGTCAAGGTGCTGGGGTCCGGGCTGTTGCTGGGGATCGTCCTTCTTACAGTCATCTTCTTCGTCAATGTCCTTGCCGGCGATGTGCTGGGGATCGGCTACGGGCATCTGTCGATGCTCACGACAGAAAACCGCATGCTGAAGGAACACATCCGCGATCTCGGGAAAAAGCTTCAGCTGGTTCAACAGACGCTGGAAAGCCTCTCGGAACGGGGGAACGAATTGCGGCTCATGGCGGATCTCAGGCGCATCGATGATGACACGCGCGCTGCGGCCGTAGGAGGAGCGGCCCAGAGTGCCGCGACGCCGTTCCTGACCGGGGAAGCCAACACTATTCTGGCGGAATCCCGGACGCTGATTGACCAGTTGAGCCGCGAGGTGAAACTCCAGCAGCAAAGCTACGAAGAGATCCACACCCGCTTACAGCAGAACAAGGGGTTCTTCGCGCATCTTCCGGCGATCAAACCGATGGCCGGCCCCTACACGGTCGGAGGGTTCGGGATGCGGATGCACCCTGTCCTGCATGTCTATCGCATGCACTACGGCCTGGACATCATCAATGATGTTGGGACGCCGGTCTACGCTGCGGGCGACGGAACGGTCCGCGTTGCCGGACGCACGCAGGGCGGGTTGGGCATCCTCGTGGAAATTACCCATGGCTATGGCTACGCCAGCTTGTACGCCCACCTTTCTCAGGTCCATGTCACGCCCGGACAGAACGTGAAGCGGGGGGAGCTCATCGGGAAGTGCGGCCGCACAGGATTGGTGAGCGGACCCCATCTGCACTATGAAGTCCGCCGCAACGGCGTGAGTCAGAATCCGGTAGACTTTTTCTTTGATGACATTGATGCAGCTCGTTATCGTGCAATGCTCGCGCAAGCCGGCGCGAATCTCTGAGCTGTACTCCTGCATAGGAGAGGTGACGCGGTGATCTGGACGATGGAACTTGCATCGTACCTCGACGATGCCCCCTGGCCTGCGACGAAAGACGAACTCATCGATTACGCGATGCGCACGGGCGCACCTGTCGAAGTGGTCGAGAACCTCCAGGAACTCGAAGACGGCGAAGAGCCGTATGACAGCATGGAGGACATCTGGCCCGACTATCCGACGGGGGAGGATTTTTTTTATGAGGATGAAGGCGACTACTGAACGCGTTGCGGTGCGTTGATTCTGTCCTGCGAATTCACTATTATTCCAACCCAGCCGGCGGCTGGGTTTTTTTATGCGAACCGGCCATGGCATTCGGACCTCAATATCCGTGAATCTCCGACGGTACTTCCGCCACATTGCTGACTGCTTTTCCGGGGCTCCTGCCCGCACGGCGTTCCTGCTGACGATTGTCGCGGCCTGCACAGTGCGCGTGGCCGCCCAGCCCCCTGGCCACCGCCAGTACGAAATCTCCTCCATTACCATCGAAGGCAACGAGACGTTTACCACCAACGACCTCCGTGCCCAGATGACCACGCGTGAGACGCCCGGGTGGTTCAACAAATTTCTCTATGCATCCATAAGCGAGCGCCTCGGCAGGAAGGACGAGTTTTTTAACGGGGTCACCTTCGCGGCGGACGCGGAGCGGCTCAAGCGCTACTACATGAACCGCGGATTCTCCCAGGTCCGCATCGACACGGTCCTGCAGTTCTCGGAAGAAGAAGGCACCGCTGACCTCACCGTGAGGATCACCGAGGGGTATCGCTCTCTGATCGAACAGGTGGTACGGCGCGGGATTCTGGACTATCCCGAAACAATCAAGGAGGACATCGAACGGTCTCCGGCAATCTATCCCGCCGATCCCTATAACAGCCAGCTCCTTGAGGAGGAAGTGCGGCGGGTGTTGCGCATCTATGCCGACAACGGCTTCCCGAACGCTCAGTTCGTGCGCGATAGTTCGTACGCCCAGCAATTCGTCAGCTCAAAGAATTACCTGGTCAAGCTGGTATTTTCCCCGGGGCACCGGTACGTCTTCGGGGACATCACCCTCCGCCAGGAGGTGGACACCCTTCAGGGCGAGAAACCCCATGAAGACATCACCGATGAGATCGTCCTGCGCCAGCTCGACTACAAGCCGGGGGATTTCTACAGTCTGGCCCGCAAACTGAGCAGTGAGCGAAATCTGAATCGCATGGGCATTTTTGACCTCCGGTCCCTCGAGACCTTCGTCCCCCCGCCGGAGGATTCGAGCATCCAGGTCCCGAGCAGAGTCACCATCCGGCCGCGAGACAAGCACGAGCTTGCTCCCGAGCTCCTGGTGAGCGATCAGGACGGCGCGTTCAACCTCGGTACCGGTATCGGGTACGCAAACCGCAATTTCCTGGGCGGTGCCCGGATCTTCAATGCGCGCCTGCGGTTTCAGAGCCAGACGATTGGCCGGTTTCCGGACTACTTCAAGGTGGACGACGACGCCGTCTCCAACCTGGACCTGACGTTCGAAATCGTGCAACCGTACATTCTCTCCAATGCCACCAGAGGCACGTGGTCCCTCTCCTATATCCTGGACAAGCAAAAGCCCTATCTCCAGAATATCTTCCGGACCAAGCTCGGGTTCAACAGCCGTCTGGCAGAGTTCACCTCGGGGAGTCTTGAATGGAGCCTGGAAACGGTTGAGCTGAAGAAGAACAGGACATTTCAATCGGCTCAGAGTGACCCGTTGATCGCGCGTCAGCTGGAAGCCCTGCAGGAGCAACAGTTCAACTCGATACTCTCGTTCACGATACAGCGCGACCGAACGAACGACTTGTTTTCCCCCACCGAGGGCTTCGTGCACGCGGCCACATTCGAAGAGGCCGGGCTCCTGCCTCTCCTGCTGAAGAACGCCTTCCCTCAACTGCCGTTCACGCAATTCCTTCGCACCGTGCTGGTCGGCCGGTGGTACGCGGACAGGAGCGATTCGCGGTTCTTCATCCTTGCAAGCAAGCTGAAGGGCGGCATCGAAGAGGAATACGGCGAGAGCCGCGGGGACACCATCGGCATCCCGCAGACACACCGGTTCTATGCCGGTGGCGGTAACAGCATCCGGGGATGGCCCTCTCGCGGCCTCATCGCCAGCGGCGAGCCCACCCTCGGAGGAAAACTAACGCTGGAAGCGAGCCTCGAAGCACGGGTCAACGTCCTGCAAAGTCTTCGCGATGGATTGCTGGACAAGATCTGGGTTGTCTCGTTTCTGGACATCGGGAACGTGTGGGGAGAGTTGGGGGATCTCAGGTTGACCGATGTGGCAGTCGCGACTGGCATTGGCATCCGCTACGAGACTCCATTCGGGCCGTTCCGGCTGGACTGGGGCATCCGCGTGTATGATCCGGCTGCTGCGAAGGGGAAACAGTGGATAACGCAGCGCCGGCTCTTCGGAGACACGTTTTCCGAGGGGGCATTCCATTTCGGGATCGGCCATGCTTTCTGAGGACCATCACACGGTTTCCTGGCCCCGCGTGCTGGGGCAAAGGCGCGTAAAACTCCAGCTGCGGAGCGTGCTGAAGTCTGCCCGCCTGCCTCACGCCTACCTCTTCCATGGTCCTGAAGGCGTGGGCAAGGATGCGATGGCGCTCGAGCTGGCCCGGGTGATCCACTGCGAAACGGGCGGCGACGAGGCGTGCGGCACTTGCAGCTCATGCGAGCGGATCGCTTCTCTCCAGCACCCCGACGTGCGGTTCATCACCGCGCTCCCTGTGGGAAAAGACGAAGACAGGGACGACGGCCCGCTGGACCGGCTTCCGGCCGAAGAGGTGAAAACGATTCAGACGGAACTGGCGGAGAAGGGGAGGGACCCGTACAGGCGCGTGGCGATCCCGCGGGCGACGGGGATCAAGATCAACAGCATCCGGGAGATCCGGCGGGAAGCACCCCTGAGCAGCGCGGGAAACAAGCGCCGCATCTTCATCCTCTCGCACGCAGACATGCTCACCGCCGTGGCGGCCCACACGCTGCTGAAGACGCTGGAAGAACCTCCACCCAATTGCATGCTCATCCTCACGACGGCCAACCGTGAAGAGCTTCTGCCGACCATCATCTCCCGGTGCCAGCAGGTGCGTTTCGATCCGCTCACAGAGGAACAGATACGGGATGCCCTGGTGAGCAGGGACAAAGCGGAGCCATCACATGCCTTGCTGCTCGCGCGCCTCTCGGGCGGAAGCTATACCCGCGCCCAGGAGCTTCTGGGGGACGACCTTATGCAGGAGCGTGAGGACGTGCTGGAATTCGTGCGGCGCACCGTGGCCGGACACCATGCGGATGTCGCGCGGATCATTGACGGCGTCGCCGAGGAGAAGGACCGCGCCAGGGCAACCCGCTTTCTGCATCTCCTCCTCCTCTGGTTCCGCGATGCCCTCGTGCTCGCGCGGGAGGGCTCCATTATCAACGTGGACCAGCACGAGCCGCTGTCAAAGTTCGTCGCGCGGTACCCCGGGGCAGACATCCCCGCCGTCCTGGGTGAGATCGACCGGGCAATTTCCCTTGTGGAAAGAAATGTCTACATTAAACTGGT
>JADLEA010000279.1 GCA_020846365.1 Bacteroidota bacterium | reverse complement strand
TTTCATCTTTGAGGAAGAAGTGCCCCGCGCCGGTGTGCGGGTGAGACAGTCCTTTCAACGCACTCGTTGGTACGGAGGGAAGGTCGTCACCTGGCTGGGAGTGCAGAAACAAGCCGGCCGCGGCGAAGGCGCGAGCGGGCTGGCATTCGACCAGCTTGTCCCGAGCGGGGCCCCTCCCGCCCAGTGAAAGACAGCGGCGGGGCTCGCGCGACGGGAGGAGGAACTTGCGAGAGTGGCGAGTGGTTTGCCGTGTACTGTAGACGCAGTCCTGCGAACAAAGAACATGGAAACGGCGCTTAGGACGACTGCCCCAGGCACTTCTTCGCACAGAGGCGCTCGTCCAGACCTGCCCAGTAGTGATACATGTCGGCAGTGCATACCTCAATTGTCCTGGCCAGCAAGACTTCCAAACAGTCATTCGGCCTTGACTTCGCTGATGGCCCTGATAGTGGACTTGACTTTTTCCATAGCAAGCAGCTAGCAGTCCCTGTCCGCCTGCTACTCCACCATTCTTAACATCATGAGGTCTCTGATCATGGCGAAAGCAAAGACACCAAAGGGAGCCAGACTACCGGCGGCTACGCCTCCAGACTCCACCTCGTCTGCAAAGCCATCGACTTTTGTTGCAGGCCAGCCTAATGAACTTCAAGTGCTAGGTGTAACTGTGAGGCAATGGGCGGAGGAAAGTGAGCTTCGCAAGCAATGGGATATTAACACATCGTACCTGGAATCGCGGTTGGCGGGGCGGGGCTGCGTTGTGCCTTGAAATAGTCAATCGCAAGCAAAGATACGTCTTGATAAGGGTTTTGGGGCACCCCTAATCAACCCAGAGAACAATACTGTTTGGAAACCGATCAAGGAGTCATCGCGGACAAGCTTTGGAGGTGGTTATGGGCATCTGGAGCACAATCAGAAAGGCAGCCAAGAAAGCAGCAAAGGCGGTCAAGAAGGCCGCCGAGACGGCGGTCGGTGCGGTTGCCGGCAGCAGCGTGGGAGGTGTCATCGCTTCTGTTGTCGCCCCTGCCTTCGGCTTGGATTTTGGCACCGCAATTGTTATCGGCGTCGTTGTCGGAGGTATCGTTGGCGGAGCGGCGGGTGCAAGTGGTGGTTTTGTTGAAGGATTGAGAGCCGGAGCTGGATTCTTTGGCTGGACTCTCAATCGGTTAACACAGCTTGTGAGAAAGGGGGGGCCGCTTGCCACTTTCTTAAGCCCATTCATCTGCCCAAATGCGGTGGCGTCATTTCTTTCAGTTGAGGCATTGAACAAGTGGCGCGCGTATCCCATCAGTGGGCAACAGCTTCACAGCAATACAAAGGCAGTGATGAAGGCGATCTTCCCACAACTAGACCTCGATGCTGTGCGAGTTCACTCCGGCGTAGATGTATTTCCGTCATGGGCATCGGCCATCACATTCCGAAATACGATCTTTATGCGGGGCTTCGTACGGTGCGACTATCTGGACAATGAGATCCTTCTCCACGAGCTGGTCCACGTTCGACAATATCAGCAGATGAGCTTTTGGGTTTTTGCATGCAGGTATGCACACGAGGTTTTACGCGGTGGTTCTCTTGAAGAACGCTGGAGACTTGGCGTGGGGATAGAAGAGAAAACGCTGGAAGATGAAGCTTACGAATTCCAAGCTCAAAATGCGTGGACGCTTCGGAATGAGCTTCAAAGGTACTGTGCCCATGTTAGCTACCTCGCGGGGCATCAGAGAGCACGTCACGACCAGCGAATTGCGTATGAGAAGGAGGTGTCACTGGCCGACAAGGTTGCGAGCGTGTGAACAGTGATATTCACAGCGATAGGCCCAAGATTTCACACGAGAAATGCGGCATTGCTCATCTCAGCACACCACGAAGTTCATAATCTGACGAACAGGAACCGGGGATTCAGCAGACTTGATCCTACGCAAAGTCAAGGAATGCAACCTTGATGATGGACAGTTGATTTCAGTATTCCCTAGGTTGCGAGCGATGAGAGTCTTGCACCGAAGATGCCATTGATATGTAAACTTCATCGGCAAGCCACCAAAGCATATGAAAGGAGCTTTCAATGGAGAAAAGTAGAGAAGAGGAAGCGTTGCGTGAATGGTCGGCAGTGCTGAAAGACCACCCGAAGTTCGCACGAGCATTCCTGGCACAACAGGCCGTCCTAATCGAGGCCGCAGAGCTTGGAAATCGCCTGATTGAGGCGAGAATTTGCAAGCTTCTTGAGTTTGGGTTTGTCATCCCGTTTCTCGAGTACTGGCGCGAGCGCTGTAAGAAGTCTGTTCGGGTTGAGGTTGAAGGCGTCATAGGGTGCCTCGCCACCGCCAAGAACCCTTCAGACTGCTTCAGCCTCCCGCATGAAGACGAGTGGCTAGATAATCCGTTTGCTGGCGGCCGTACTCTGCCGCCTGAACATTCGATTCCGCCTACTGCTCCGTCAAGGTAGGAGTCTCCTTCGCGAAACAAATCCACCAAAGCAACCAATGACGGTGTGAACCGATTGACCTAGACGCCGGTGCGGCTTTTCCCAAATACCTGAAGAGGTTAGGAAATGGGACTACTTGAACTGATCATTCTCATCTTGTTCCTGCTGGGCCTAATCATCCTTATCGGCGCCGCCGTGACTTGTCGGGGCCAAGCAGCAGCCGGCCCATCTGAAATCCCTATCAACGGCGTGACGCACGTGCAAGTTAGAGCCATCACTTGTCGTTCCTTTTCTGTCCAATTCGAGACGATCAGTCCGGCAAACGAGGTGTCGGGGATGGTCAACCTGACAGCTAACATCTCTCAAAACGTCACTGCGACTTATGCGTCACCACGGACGCAGCACGAGCTCACGTTCAGCAACGGGACTTTCGGTCTCGCGGCGGACACGTGGTACGCGTACTTCATTATGGGTAGAGGTGACTTTGACCATGAGCCCGAAGCACAGATCACAATTCCATTCGTTGCCAAGACCGCCAAATGTTGTTGGGAGAAGCTCTTGCCCTTTCTACATGCGGTCCTGGAGGTGCGCGACGCAAAACGCCTTCCCCGGTTGCCTTGAGAAAACGTGAGCCTAACAAACCACCATCCACGTGGGGCGGTAAGTCATTGGGTTCATCACACGGTAGAGTTCGCGTGTGATGCTCAGGCGGCAGGGCAATGATTATGCGATCGTCCGTTTGACCTTCAGAGAAACGCAGTGTACGGCGCTGTGCGAGTGTGTGCGGTAGCTGCGGATCATCTTATTGACTTTGTGCCGCAAATCCAGTCAAGGGTTGAACGCGGTGCCAAACTATATGAGGTAACATGCCTATTAGCCTCTGCGTCTGGAGCTTCAACCTACGATAGCCCGGGACACGTGAGGACCTTGAACGTCGCCTCAACAACACGCTATTCGTGCGCCACGCTTAACATTGCCCGCGGTCCAACAACCAGCCTCAACCTATTCGCGCTTGTGGAATGTTGGCACAAGAAAACCGACACTCGGACGAGAAAGTACGAGGCAGTCAAAATTAATCGTCTGGGCGCCCACACAGCATGGTCGGGCGAGGGCTTCCCCAGCTGCTGGAAACAGGTTTTTCGAGTTCTCGCCCCTGAGATGGGCAGACCTGAACCCAAGCGCCCTTCGGTTGGCGCCCTTTCATTACTGCGACGATGTTACGTTCCTCGTGCACGATAAACCGGCTTGCCCTTCGAGGCTCTCCATTGTTCCGCTCGTTGGGGACCAGCGGTTGGTACAGACAATTTAAGTGCATCACGGGAGGAGGCTTTCAGACATTGAATACTGGGAAGGTCAATGATCGGTGGCGCGAGTTCACTCGTCTTCCGGCGGCCCGAAGGTGCCCGTCGCCGCCACATCCCGCGATATGAGGTCCACATCTTTCCCCGCAAGCGTCTCACTTCCTTAGTCGATCTCGATGTTCTTGTGGGCCGTGGCAATATCCACAGCGATCCACAAAACACTCCTGATCTGCCGCAATCCGTGGTGTCAAATGCAGATT
Source organism: Bacteroidota bacterium (assembly GCA_020846365.1). Taxonomy (GTDB): domain Bacteria; phylum Bacteroidota; class Ignavibacteria; order UBA10030; family UBA6906; genus JAGDMK01. Next base: position 8,291 of record JADLEA010000279.1, on the reverse strand, counting down.
GAATTCGTTATCTTGTCCCCGAAGGTGGTCTGAGGCGAAATTTGGCCGCACAGGAGCACCTCGCTTTCCGCGGCGAAGTACCATTCTGACAAAACAATCCGGAGGTACTATGCAAGCATCGAAGCAGACCCTGGCGTATTCTTTCCTTCCGATGGTTCTTTCGATTGCAGCACTTCTCTGTCTTGGCGCTACCCACCTCTGTGCATCCCCCCAACCGGATTTGTCTCCGGTAGGCAAGGTGTTGGATCGGGATCTCTCCTATCTCGAAAGCGTGTTAGTTCCCCTTGCAGAGGCGATGCCGGCCGACAAATATGATTTCGCGCCGACTGACGGAGAGTTCAAAGGCGTCCGGACGTTTGCACAGCAGATCTCGCACACTGCCGCGTGCATCAACACGGTCGCAGCGGCCGTGCTTGAAGAAGAACTCGCCCCGGAACTTGTAAGCGGCGAGTACGGGCCTTCCACCCTCAAGACAAAGGAGGACTTGGTTGCCTATCTGAAGAACGCCTTTACGTATGCCCACGCGGCGATGGCAAAGGTGACGGCGGAAAACATGATGGACCCGGTCCAGGCCTGGTGGGGGAAATCCCCGCGGTTGTCCATGGCCAATGTGGCGATGTGGCACAGTTTCGACCACTACGGCCAGCTGGTTCTGTACCTCCGCATGAACGGGATAGTTCCGCCCGCGAGCAGACCGAAGAAGTGAGAAACAATGGAACAGAGCCACGCGAATGGCTCGACGAACCGTTGCGCGGATTCTCCAAAGGCACGAACCATGAATGAGATCGACGTATATATCGGCAGGCAACCGTCCCCGCAAAAGGAGATCTGCCGCAAGCTACGGAAGATCGTTCTGGACACGATTCCGGGCGCAAACGAGGAAATGAAGTGGGGAGTCCCCACGTTCGCTAGAGGACTGTACTATATCGTGGCCCTGAAAGATCATGTAAATCTGGGGTTCTCTTCGAAGAACTTGTCCAAGAAAGACATGGCACTGTTCGATGGCGGGGGAAAAACTACGAGGCATATTCAGATCGACTCCCCTAACCTTGATCGCGAAAGAATCGTCAGGCTGCTGAGGCTGGCGGGGGCGAGTCGAAAACCGAAATAGAACCGCGTTTTCTGCTCCATACATCGGGAATGCCGAGGAACCTATGAACTCCATCCATGCATTCATCGCCTTCGTTATGTCAGCCACCATTGTCAGCGCGCAGGAATCAGGCGTGCCACCGCTTACGGTCGTCCCGGAGGTGGACCTGAATCGCTATATGGGAACCTGGTATGAAATTGCCCGCCTGCCGAACAGCTTTCAGGGCAAGTGTGTAAGCGATGTGACGGCTACCTACGCGTTGCTGGATGACGGCGACATTCGTGTCGTGAACCGTTGCCAGAAGGATGATGGTCAGATGAGCGAAGCGGAAGGGCTTGCCAGGCTTGCCAGCAAGGAAGGTCCGAACACCAAACTGAAGGTCCGGTTCGCGCCCGCCTGGCTCTCGTTTCTCCCTTTCGTCTGGGGGGACTATTGGATCATCGCCCTTGCGGCGGACTACTCCTATGTTGCCATCGGCGAACCTGATCGGGAATATTTGTGGATCCTCGCCCGAACGCCGGTCATGGACGAAGCGGTGCTCAACCAGGTCCTCGAACAGGTCAGGCAAAAAGGGTATGATCTCACAAACCTCATGAGGACGACGAACGCTGTGAAGTGATGTCGTCATGCGTTTTCTGTAATCCGTGAAGAGCGTGATCGGCAGTCTGGTGAGATGAGTCTATGGCAATGGGATTGGGAATGCGGGGGACGGGATGGCGGGAGTATCTCAAATCCTCCGGCGAGAAACCACACCTGACCTGGAGTCTACTGCGGCGGGTGATGGAGTATGCGCGTCCGTACCGGCTCAAGATCGCCGCCATGCTCCTGTTGATCCTGGGGACGGCCGGCCTGGCCCTGCTGACCCCCCTGATCATGCGACACCTCATCGACTACATCATCCCCTCCGGCGACATCAATCAATTGGTGCTTCTGGCGATAGGTCTGCTGCTCATCCCTTCGTTGAGCGGCGTCTTCCGCGTGTGGCAGCGGAAGTTGAACGCCCAGGTCGGCGAGGGCGTGACGTATGACCTGCGCATGGCGATTTACGAGCATCTGCAACGCATGTCCCTGCGGTTCTTCACAAACACAAAAGTCGGAGAGCTGACAAGCCGCCTGAACAACGATGTCCTGGGTGCGCAGAACGCGATCAGCAGCACCATCATCAACACTGCCACGAATATCATCCAGAGTGGCGGCGTCCTGGCCGTCATGATTTCACTGGAATGGCGGCTGACACTCATCAGCGTGATCATTCTGCCGTTCTTCATGCTGGCCTCGTGGCGCCTGGCCAGCCGCCTCCGCGATCTTTCGCGCAGGCATATGGAGTCGAATGCTGCCATGAACGCGACGATGCAGGAGACATTGACTATCGGTGGTGCTTTGCTGGTGAAGCTGTTTGGCCGGGTGGGCGAGGAAGTTGATCGATTCGGGGAACGGGCGGCCGGCCTTCGAGACGTCGGCGTGAATCGTGCCGTCATGGGGGCTTCCTTTATGGTGATCATCGGTCTGATCAGCGCGGTGGGAACCTCCCTCGTGTACGGCATAGGCGGATATCTGGTGATCCAGAAGGCGTTTACCGTCGGAACCATCGTCGCGTTCGGGGCATACCTCGGCAGTCTGTACGCATCCCTGCAGGGATTGGCCAACAATCCTGTGGAGTTCGCCACTTCGGTTGTCAGCTTCGAACGGGTCTTCGAGGTGATCGATCTGCCGCTGGACATTGAGGAAAGGGCCGACCCGCTGGTACTGACAAACGTTCGCGGCGAGCTCGTCTTTGAAGATGTGTCCTTTGCCTATGGCGCGTCCGCCGGCCGGCTGTTGAGCGAGGTCCGACGCTATGGTCAGATCGAAAACGTAACGGCAGCCATGTCCGGCGACGAGCCGGCCGAACCGGTGAAACCGGCTGGGGAAGAAGAGGCGAAGGAGCGTGACGCTGACGAGAACGATGACCACGCAGAGATTGAGCGCGAAGGAGCACACCACCAGGCCCGACAACTGGCCCTGGAGCACGTCAGCTTCAGCGTCGAACCCGGCAAACTCACCGCGCTGGTCGGCCCGAGCGGAGCAGGCAAAACCACCCTGTCATACCTGATCCCACGCCTGTACGATCCGATCGAAGGAAGGATCCTGATTGACGGGCATGACCTGAGAGATGTCAGCCTTGCCTCGCTCACCGCGCAGATCGGGATGGTCACCCAGGAAACGCATCTGTTTCACGACACCATCAGAACCAATCTGCTGTACGCCAAGCTGGATGCCAACCAGGCGGAGATCGAAGAAGCCGCGAAAGCAGCGAACATCCATGAGTTTATCGTCAATCTGCCTGATCAGTACCAGACTATCGTGGGAGAGCGAGGGTACCGGCTCAGCGGCGGGGAGAAGCAGCGCATCGCCCTGGCGCGTGTCATTCTGAAGGATCCGCGTATCCTGATGCTGGATGAGGCAACGAGCAGCCTGGACAGCGAATCGGAGGCCCTCATTCAGGAGGCGCTCAAGCGCATGATGACCGGCCGCACCAGCATTGTGATCGCACACCGGCTCAGCACGATCCTGGCGGCTGACCAGATCCTGGTACTGGACAGAGGGAGGATCGTCGAGCGAGGGACGCACGACGCACTGCTTGCCCTGGATGGGCTCTATGCAAACCTCTACGAGACGCAGTTCCACGGGAACCGGCTCGATTCGTTATTGGATGGCCCGAATTCGCCACGCGCCGGAAAACCCTGATCCATTCTGGATACCCCGTCGCCTCACGTAAGTTTCTATTCGGAAGCGCTACTTGACAATGCGCTCCCGATCACCTATTATTGTGCCACGTTCTCGGTTGGCATCGACGTCATGCGCCCTTTGAAAGGGTGACGCTCGATCCCCGGGGGGAGAGCGTGTGAGCAACGGTTCCCCACAGCTTGCGATATCCCTCCTGGAATCCCGCGGCATCAAGTCCCTGTGTGAGCTTCATGGCCGGATCAAAGTCTGTCTCGCCGGTCGCAACTACGCGTTCAAGCCGCCGTATGACACTGTGACCTCATGCGGCCGCTGGTGCGCGTGCCGGAATCTCCGGCGGCTCACGCCGTGAAAGTCTCCCGCGACCGCCGATGCCTTCACATCAGCAACTGCAACGAAGGTGACACTCATGTCCCGTCTGTCTGTGATCACTGACCTCGCCTCGAAAATCTCTCCGAGGATCCTCGCCCTCCTGAAACGACGTCCGGCGGTGACCTATGCGGTTGGCGCCGCATTTCTGGTGTTCCTGATCTGGTTCTTCTCGGCCCGGACCGGAAGCCCCAATGCCGACGTCATCGTCACACCCGTGAGAGGCGAATTTCTCGTGACGGTGACGACAACCGGCGAGCTGCAGGCAAAAAACTCCATCAATATCATGGGGCCCGAGAAAGCGCGTCAGGCGAACATCTGGCAGATGAAGATCACCAACATCGTTCCCGAAGGGACTGTGGTGAAGAAGGGGGATTTTGTGGCGGACCTTGACAAATCGGAGATCACGGGGAAATTCAAGGATTCCCAGCTTTCCGTGCAGAAGCTTGAGGCGCAATACCTCCAGGCGACACTGGACAGCACGCTCACGCTCTCCCAGGCCCGAGATGAACTGGTCAACCTTTCCTACACGGCTGAGGAGAAAAAACTCGCTGCCGAGCAATCCGTCTATGAGGCCCCGGCCATGCGCCGCCAGGCGGAAATCGACTACGAACGCGCGCAGCGTGCATACGAACAGGCGAAAAAGAATTACGTCACCAAGAAACGTCAGGCCATCGCCAAGGCCCAGGCAGCGGAAGCCGACCTGATGAAAGAACGGCAACGCATGGAGATTTATCAGAGCACCATGCAGGAGTTCACGATCAAGGCCCCTGCCGATGGCATGGTCGTCTATGCGCGCGAATGGAACGGAAAGAAGAGGGTCGTCGGAAGCACGGTCAACGCCTGGGAGCCCAGCGTGGCAACCCTGCCGGACCTGCGCGAAATGGAATCTATCACCTATATCAGCGAGCTGGATATTCAGAAGATTGCCCTGGGTCAGACGGCAAAGCTCAAGCTCGACGCGGATCCCACAAAGCCGCTCACCGGAACGGTGACCACGGTGGCGAACATCGGGGAGCAACGCCCGAACTCGGACTCCAAAGTCTTCGAAGTGCGCGTCAAGGTCAACGAGACGGACACGACCTTGCGTCCTGCCATGACGACATCGAATGAGATTCTCGTGGCAAAACTGGACAGCGTGCTCTCCGTACCGCTGGAGTGCGTCCATACGGAGGGGGAAACCACCTTCGTGTACAAGAGAAATGGTGGAAGCGTTGTGAAGCAGCAGGTGAAGCTCGGACTTCTCAACGACAACGCGGTCGTGGTGCAGGAAGGGCTCACCGACAAGGACGAGCTGTTCCTGACCATCCCTCCCGAACCGGGAAAACTGACGCTCATCCCGCTGGCCGTGGCGGAGTAATGGACGGAGATCAACGGGCATGAGGCCGCATATCGCGCAAAGTCTGACCATCGCTCTCGAAGCGATTACGCACAACAAGCTCAGAGCGGTGCTCACGTCGCTGGGCATCGTGTTCGGGGTCGGTTCGGTGATTTCCATGCTCGCGATCGGCACCGGTGCGCAGCAGGAGATCCTCGAGCAGATGAAGCTTCTTGGCGCCAATAACATCATCATCACGCCCATCGTGGAGCAGGAGGAAGGCAAGGTCGAGGAAGATGCGCTTGCAAAGCAGATCGAAAAGAAACGGTTCAGTCCGGGCCTGACACTCGGAGACGGCGCGGGCATCCTGCGCACCATCCCCGGCGTCGAGTATGTCAGCCCCGAAGTCGTGGTGGAAACCATGGTGATACGGGAAGGCCTGAAACGCACAAGCAAGCTCGTGGGAGTGGATTCGGTGTACTTCGCGACGACGGATTTCGTCCTTGAGAGAGGTCAGCTATTTTCGAAGACGAACCTGGAGCTGGCAGCGCCCGTTGCCATCATCGGCCACGCCATCAAAACGAAGTTCTTCGCCATGGAGGATCCCATCGGCGGTAAGATCAAGGTCGGTCACCTCTGGCTCACGGTCATCGGCGTCATGCAGGAGCGCCGGATGAGCAAGGACAATATCCAACATCTCGGGCTCCGCGATTTCAATTATGACATCTATACTCCTGTGGGCACGCTGCTCCTCCGGTACAAGAACCGGACGCTCGTGACGAAACAGGGCGTCCAGCAGGCCTCACGGGAGACCGGATCGGGGTCGTCCACGGAAGACGAGACGAAGAAGGCGGTGAACTACCACCAACTGGACCGGCTGGTGGTGCGGGTGAGGGATGCGGAGAAGATGGTGGGGACTGCCGAAGTAATCAGCCGCATGCTTCAGCGCCGCCACAACGGGATGGTGGACTTCCAGGTAACGATACCGGAACAGCTTCTCCGCCAGGCGCAGCGCACAAAAGAGATCTTCAACATCGTCCTCGGGGCGATCGCTTCGATTTCCCTGATCGTCGGCGGCATCGGGATCATGAACATCATGCTGGCCTCCGTGATGGAGCGGACGAGGGAGATCGGCATCCGGCGCGCCACGGGGGCCACGAAGAGGGATATCATTATGCAGTTCCTGAGCGAGGCGACGATGATCAGCATCACGGGCGGGCTGATAGGAATCCTGCTGGGTGTGGGCCTGAGCTATGCGATCCATGTGTTTGCGGGGGTGCTGACCATTGTGACGCTCTTTTCTGTGTTGCTCTCGTTTGTTATCTCGATATCCATCGGCATCGCTTTCGGCATCTTTCCTGCCCAGAGGGCGGCCGAGCAAGATCCCGTCGTCTGCCTGCGCTATGAATAGCCGGTGCCGCGCAACACATGCCGGCGATTCCGGTTCGTTCTTGATACCACGGAAGACACCATGAAGAGTATACGGAGAGTGGCAGCAGTGTCCCTCCTGCTCGCAGCGGCCATCCACGCGACCGCGCAGGAAGGTCCGATAACCCTGACATTGCAGGAATGCATCCGGCTCGCGCAAACGAACGGTCCGTTCGGCGTCATGGCGCGCAGCGCGTACGAGCAGAAGGCGGCGAGCCATAGCTCCTTCGCTGCAACACACCTTCCGCAGCTGTCTCTGCAGGGAGAAGTCCCCGGATATTACCGCTCCATCAACCCGGTCGTGCTTCCCGATGGCGCCACGGTCTTCACACCCCAAAGCGAGGCAAGCTCGTCACTGGGCCTGAGCCTGACGCAGAAGATACCGTTGACCGGAGGTCTGCTCTCGGTGTCATCGAGCGTGAACCGGATCGACCTCATGGAGTCGCACACGCAATACTATCGGTCAAAGCCGCTTACCCTGAGCCTGAACCAGCCCCTCTTCCAGATCAACACGATGCGCTGGGACCGGGAAGCCCAGGACATCCGGTATGCCATGGCGTCACGTGAGCTGGCGGAAGCCATGGAGGAATGCGCAATCGACATTACCAACAGGTTCTTCGAAGTGTTCTTGGCATCCATGTCGTCGAGCAATGCGGCCTCAAACCTGGCCATCAACGACACGCTGTACAGGATTTCCAGGGGAAGATACAACGTCGGAAAGATTGCTGAAAACGACCTCCTCCAGAGCGAGCTTGCCTACTTGAGCGCGAACACCCAACTGGAGAATGCGAACGTGGGTCTGGAGAGGGCGCTGCAGAGGCTCAAGAGCGCCATTGGATTGGACTCCGCCGTCACCATCGCACTGGTTCCCCCGACGGAGATCGCGACCGCGCCGATTGATCCTGCCGCAGCTCTGGCCCACGCCCGGTCCAACAGGAGCGACATGCTCGACTTCGACCTGCAACTCCTGACCGCAGAACGCGGCGTCGTGCAGGCCAGATCGGACAACGGGTTCAATGCCACCATGACGGCAAGCTTCGGTTACAACCAGCGGGCCCCGCTTCTTCCCGACGCATACCGGAATTTGCTCGAGCAGGATCAATTCACCGTGGGCTTCACTGTCCCGGTGTTTCGCTGGGGTGCGGGCAGCGCGGCCGTCGACGCGGCTCTGGCCAGTCAAAAGAGCACGGAGGCCTCCGTGGAAGAACAGCGCCGCGATTTTGAGCAGGAAGTCCTTTACCAGGCCGCGCGCCTGAACCTCCTCCAAAAACAGGTGGCGGTTGCTGCTAAGTCCGATACCATAGCACAACGACGGTTCGAGGTGGCGAAGGAACGGTACGTCATCGGCAAGATCGACATACC
>JADLEA010000278.1 GCA_020846365.1 Bacteroidota bacterium | reverse complement strand
CAGTGCAATGGCGCTGGCCAAGGCCACCCATTGCTGCCATGTTGCCGCATCCCCGGGCAGGGTGAGGAGGAAAATCGCGGCGAACAGCGCGGCGGCGGCTCCGGAAAGGAGCGTCAACAACAGCTTGTTCCGCTTGAAGAGCTGGCCGGTCCACCAGGAAGCCACGAAAATCCCGAACGAACTGACAAAGGCGATATAGACCTGCGGGCCGATATCCCACATCACCACGTACCTCGTGGTCACCCCGACGATGAGGCCCCAGACGATGGCGCCGACGGCTCCCCACTTCGGCACACGCCGGAAGATGAGCCCGAAGGCGGTCGGGACGACGACCGGGATGTTCAACAGGGTGAAAAAGGCCTGCATCAGGTTGAAAATTCCGAACTGGCTTGTCACGAAAACCACGGCGAGGAGCACCACAAAGAGGCCGATGCACACCGAGAAGACGCGCCCCACCGTCAGCAGTTTCTCATCAGAGATATCGGGCTTGATCCATCCCTGGTAGATGTCTCGCGAAAGGATCGACGATACCATATTGTACACGGAGCTCAGCGTGCTCATGGTGGCAGCCAGCATCGCCGCCAGGAACACCCCGATGAGACCGTTCGGCAGGAGCTTCAGGCAGAGCGCGATGAAGACCAGATCCTGAGGATTGCTGTTGAGATAGGGAACGAAGAAGTCCACCTGCGACAGATCCGGCCATATCACCTTGGCCACAAGCGGCGGGACGCCGAACACAAACGGCACGGTCAAAAAGAGTCCGCCTGCGAGCGTCCCCACGCGTTGTGCGTCGCGTTCGTCTTTCACGCTGTAGAACCGTTGCGCCGCTCCGGAGGCCGTCCCGAGGCACATGATGATGAAGATGGAGACAAGCCAGTGCTCGGTGTAGTGCACGCCGTTGTACGTGTGATCGAACGAGAGAGCCGGAAGCGAGTTCACCAGGTTGACCGGGCCACCCACCAGGTCGAGCGCGAGGGGCATCACGATGAAGGTGATGCTCAGCAGGATTACCCCCTGGACCACGTCCGTGATGGAAACAGCCCAGAGTCCGCCCATGAACGTGTAGAGCAGGATCACGATCCCGGTCACCAGCGTGACCATGAGGATGTCCAGGCCCATCACCGGCGCGAGGAGCTTGCACGTCGCCGCAAGCTGCACTCCGGCCGAAAGCGTGAAATTTACGGAAATGACCAGGCTCAGGAATTGCTGCGTGGTGAAATTGAACCTCGTGTAGGTGTATTCGACGGGCGATATCGACCTCGTCCGCCGCCAGCGCGCAGCGGTGATCTGCGATCCCACATAGTAGGACACCGACCAGGTTCCGAAGTAGAGGATGGCAAACCACCCTGTCGCATAGGCAAACCCCGCCGCACCGGTGAACGTCCAGGCGCTGAAGTTCGCCATGTACAGCGTCATCCCGGAGACCCACCAGGGAATCATGCTTCCCCCGGCGAAGTACTCCTTTGCCCCCTTGTTGATCTTCATGAAGTAGATGCCGATGCCCAGCATGAAGAAGAAATAGGCGGCAATGACGAGGTAGTCGTAAATATTGACAGCTTTCATTATCGCTCCTTATGCAGACTGCGCGTTGTTCACCCCCGGGTTTCCGATTTTTTCCCAAAGTACCACATGGCTGTTCCGAACACGACCAGAATGCCGATGATGACGCCCAGGATTTGTCCTTCACCCGGCGAGAGGGGCGTGAGGAAAACCAGGCTAAGCAGAGCACCCATAATGATCGTCGTCCCCCCGACCAGCGGAAACACCGTCACCCGCTGGCGGCCCGCACCGTAGACCTCGCGTTCCACGTCGACCGGCGTGTCAAGCTTCTTGAAGAACTCGGCGACCACTCTCCGCGTCTCCTCCGTTTCGAGCGTGAACAGCCGCGCAAAGAACGGAAGCGTGACCCCGAAGGACGCCGCCACGCACCAGACCAGCACACGGATGCCCGGCGTCACCTCCACCGCAGCCGTTGCCTCAAAGAGCAGCCCCACAAGCACCGCGATAGCCGCACTGATGGCCCAGAGCACCGGCCGGTTCTTCCGGTAGAGATCCGCCACCCAGATGGAGGTCGCAAAAATCGAGAACGTCATCACAATCGAAAGGTACACCTGCGGACCGATGGTCCAACCGAGCAGATAGCGTCCGGCCACCCCCGCAATGAGTCCCCACGTAATTCCGGCGACGGCGGACCACTTGGGCACGCGGCGGAAGATCAGCCCGAACGCCATCGGAATGCTGACCGGGATATTGAAGAGCGTGAAGAAGGCCTGCATGAGGTTGAAGATGCCGAACTGGCTGGTGACAAACAGGACTGCCAGCCCTGTGACGATGAGCCCGATGACAATGGAAGCTTTGCGTCCGATACGCAGGAGATCCTCGTCGCGCGTAGAGGGCTTGAAGAGGCCCTGGTACATGTCCCGGGCAAAGATGGCAGAGACCATATTGTACACCGCGCTCAAGGTGCTCATCGTTGCCGCGAGCATGGCCGCTACGAAGACTCCGATGAGTCCGTTCGGCAGGAACTTCAAGGTCAGCCCGACGTACACCAGGTCCTGAGGATTGCTGCCAAGATAGGGCTTGAAGAAGTCCACGACGGCAAGATCCGGCCAGAGCACGCGTGCCACGAGGGGAGGCACCCCCAGCATCAACGGGCTAAGCAGCGAGAGTCCGCCGGCAAGCAACCCGACCTTCAAGGCCGACTTCTCGTCCTTCACGGAATAGAACCGTTGACCGGACCCGCCAGCAAAGCCGAGCGTGCTGATGACAAACATGGCGATGAGCCAATGCTCATTGTACACTACGCCATTGTACACATGATCGAAGGAGATAGGCGGCAGGGATTCGATCAGGTTCCCGAATCCTCCCACTTCGTACAGGCTCATCGGCACGATGATCGCCGCGGTGCTCAGGAGAATGAGCCCTTGCACCACGTCGGTCACCGAGACTGCCCAGAGCCCTCCCAGGAATGTATAGAGGAGGATGACGATGCCCGTGACGAGGGTGACCGTGACGATTTCCATCCCGATGATGGGCGCGAGCAATTTGCAGGTTGAAGCGAGCTGGACACCCGCTGAGAGGGTGAAGTTCACCGAAATGACCCAGCTCAGAAACTGCTGTGTGGGAACATTGAACCTGGTGTAGGTGTACTCCACGGGCGAGATGGACCGGGTGCGCCTCCAGAGTTTTCCCGTCAGGAGCGTTCCCGCCACATAGGCAATTGCCCCGCCGGTAAACCAGATCAACGGGAACCAACCGGTGGAATACACAAATCCCGCCGCGCCGGTGAACGACCAGGCGCTGAAATTGGCCATGTACAGCGTCATTCCCGAGACCCACCACGGAATCATGCTGCCGCCGGCAAAGTACTCGCGCCCCCCTTTGTTGATGCGCATGAAATACACGCCGATGCCGAGCATGAACAGAAAATAGCCCGCAATGACCGCGTAGTCGTAAATGTTGACAGTCTTCATAAAGGACAGTTCACATGTATATGTGGAGCGTGAGCCCGGTTGTGATCAGGGTTTCGCGGAGCGGACTCCTTCCAGAAGGCGATCCACTTCGTCGTGTGAGTTGTAAATGTGCGTTGAGATACGCAGGGCCGCCAATCCCCCCTCCGTAACACTGCGCGTCCGGAGGTTGTAGCCCGTGAGGTGCTCCTGCAGCGCGAGATGCGGGATACGGTTGTGCGTGAACGTGGTCATCGCGCTCCGCAACGACGGCGACTCCGGCGAGAGGAGCCGGATGTCCGGGATCTCCCGCAACCCTGCTACCAGATGATCAGCCAGTTCCGTGTCGCGTTTCCAGACGTTTTCAATGCCGATGCGTTCGATGAACTTCACCGCGGCGCCAAGGCCCGCGCGTAACGGCGTGCTCACGGTACCGTACTCGTACCGCTGCGCCGTAGGATGAAATGCCAGTGTTCCTTTGGCGAGATCAAAGCCACCTTCCGAGTACGCGCCGACAAACCGGGGCGTTATGGTCTGCAGCATCCCCTCGCGAACGTACAACAACCCCGTTTCTTTCGGCCCCAGAAGCCATTTGTGACCACTGGTGGCATACGCATCACAGCCGATGTCGTGAAGACTGAAGGGAAACATACCGGCGGTCTGAGCGCCGTCCAGGAAACACCAGATGCCCCGCGATTTGGCAAAGGCCGATATCTCTTGAACGGGAAGAACCAGTCCCGTCGTTGTGACGGCGTGAGGAATGCTGATCAGACGTGTCCGTCTGCCGGTCAGCTTCTTGATCCTGTCCAGGTTTTCCCCGGCGGACGTCGTGGACGGTTCGAACAGGCGGACAACGATGCCATGGCTCTTTGCGAGCGCCAGCCACGTCAGGGTATTCCCGACATGCTCGTGCGTGGTCAGGATGACCTCGTCGCCGTCCTTCCAGGGAAGCCCGCATGCGACGATGTTTATTCCTTCCGTGGTGTTCCGCACGAACGCCAGCTCTTTTGCCGAACAACCCAGCAGCCGTCCCGCATCGGTTTTGATCTCAGCCCAGAGTTCATCGGTGCGCCCTGTTTCGCAGATCAGCTCCAGTTGATCCATCGTGCCCTTCACCGTATCCAGCACGGCATACGGCGATGCACCCAGCCCCCCCGTGTTGAAGTAGGCCCGCTCTTTGGACAGCGGGAACTGGTCGCGGACAAATGCCCAGAACCGCTCATCGTGAGGGTCCACCGGCGGCCACGCAGCGGAACCCGGTCCTGGAAGAGTTGGGCGATTCGGGCCTGGCAGTCCCGTTGAACCCGTGCCTGGAAGAGGCGCGGCATTGGCAGGAGTTGTGTGCACCAGCCCCGGCAACAGTGCGCTCCCTGCAGCACCTGCCAGGCATGTGCGAAGAAATGTTGATCGTTTCATGAAATTGCGATTACTCCTTGTTTACGATGATCCGGACCGACGTTGATGTCCCTTTCGCGGGATAGGCAATTCTTACCGCGCCGCCGGTCATGGAAACAGTGCTGCCGTTGACACTGGCTTTCGGCGCCGCGCCTCTCGTGATCTCGATGTCGACCTCCGCCTCGCGAATGGTGAAGCGATGCTTCACGGTGTCAAGTCCGGGCAGGAGCGTCGGCTGGATCAGGATGCCGTCCAGATCCGGCTTGAATCCCATCAGGTGTTGCACCATGAGAAGAACCACTTCGGCCCAGACCCAGCCGACGACCGATACCGGCGGTGCGGGCGGGGTGATACTCGGGCCATAGCGCTCGAACCATCCTCCGGATCGGCCGCCATGGATATCTGCAATCCACCGCAGGGACTTCCATACGCGCTCGTAGTCGTGTGCTTCGAGCGCCGCGCGCGCAATCAGGAGCGACGCGATCGGCCACGGGCCGGGAGGATCCGGTTCGCTGTCGGTGTTGTAACGGGCGTAGCCGCCGTGGGACCAGCGCTGATTCCAGAGCGTATCCATGTACGCCAGCGTTTTCCTGGTTACATCTCCGCGCGGGTCTACATAGCCGTAGATAATCGGATACAGCGTGCCGGTGTCGGGGTCGCATTCGGGCTGGGCGAGGGTAGCGATGGGCGATCCGGGGGGCATGGGCGTCCGGTTCGGCGGCACGAAGGCACGCTGCCATACGCCATTGCGCAGGCGCCTCTTGATGAGATGACCGTTCTCGACAAACCGGTACGTGGGATGGTTGAGCATCACGTCTTTCAGTTTCGCTGAAGCGCTTTCCCAGCGGGATGCGGTCTTCACGTCGCCCACGGCGCGCGCCACCGCAGCGCCCTTCTCGAGGCCATAGGCCACCCAGAACTGATAGATGAGCTCGTAACCGTCTTCCACCCCAAACCTGTCGTCGCGCTCCCAGAACTCCCGCTTGTTCCGCAGAAGGGTGCTCTTCGGGTCTCTGAACACCTCCAGCAAGGGGAAGTCGCCGGCCAGCACGATCTTCTGCCAGTACTCTTTGATGAGCTCGACATCCCCCGTCCAACAGAGATAGACCCAGGCGGCAAACAGGATCTGGCCGTTCTGGTCCAGCTCGGTGTAGTCGTAGCCGGACCATCGGCTGGATTCGATGGCGCATCCATCCGGACCGATAGCTTTCGAGAGGATCTTGTGCAGGATGGCGCGTGCCTCATCGTGAAATCCGGCCATCGCCATACCCTGCAT
>JADLEA010000277.1 GCA_020846365.1 Bacteroidota bacterium | reverse complement strand
CGTGGGCAATGGAAGCGTGCAATTCCCGCCGCTTGTTACCGAGCATGGTATTGTAGGCCACTTCCTGGATGAGGAAGTGCTTGAACAGGTACTCAAACTCCCGCGCCTCCTGATTCTCCAGAATCAGCTCCAGCGATCGCAATTCGTGAAGACTCGGCACGACATCCTGGCGGCTGCTGATCACCTGCTCGAGCAGCGGACGCGAAAACTCCCGCCCGATCACCGATGCGCCGAAGAGCACCTCTTTAATACTGTCCTGCAGTCGGTCGATCCGGGCCATGATGATCCCCTGAATCGTGCCCGGCACGCCGGCCTCTATATTATCCACCAGCAATTCCACTTTGCGTCGGCGTACGACCACGATCTGCTTGTCCAGCAGCGTCTTGATGATTTCCTGGACGAAGAAGGGATTCCCCTCCGACCTGCGCAGCACAAAATCCTCCAGCGCCTCCGGACAGCTATCCGCATCGAGACGATACAGGATCAGCCTTCGGGCGTCTTCACGGCTCAGACGGTTCAGATCCAGGAGCAGCTTCTGATCGTCCACCACCGACGGAAACGGGTATTCATCCCGGAACGTGAGCACAAAGAGCGACCGGGTGTTTCCTGCGGCCGGCTTCAGCACGAACCAGAGCAGTTCCTGTGAAAACCGGTCAATCCAGTGGAGATCCTCAAGCACATAGACCGTCGGCAGGCGCGCCGCGTTTGCAGTGAGAAGCGCCCGCACCGCCTGGAAGATTCTCTGCTTCCGCAGCCGCTCGTCCACCATCGCGATCTCGCTGTATCTGACAGAGAGCAGCGTGGCCAGGTACGGTTCATGCTCTTCAAGCTGAAGTTGCTGCACCGTCGCCCCGAGCCGTTCCCGGATCAATGCCTCCGATGCGTCGGTGCGCAAACGCAGCAGGTTCTTCAGCAACACCGACCAGAGGTAATAGGGGGTGGTCGTTTCGAAGCTTGAGCAGAAACCCTCGACGGAAGCAATGCCTTTCTGATATGCATGGCGGATGAGTTCGGCTTTCAGCCGCGATTTCCCGACTCCGGCCTCTCCGCGAATACCGAGCCGGACCTGATTGCCCGCGAGCACGGCATCCAGCGAACGGTCAATCGTTTCGAGCTCTTCCTTCCGTCCGACGAACTGATCCTTGCCCAGAACGGTCGGCTTTCGTTCCGATTCCGTTTTGAGCGAGCGAAGTTTGTACACGTCCACCGTCTCGGTTTTCCCCCGCAATGACTTGGCGAACGGACCTTCGGCGACAACCACGTCCGCTACCAGCTTGTACGTTTCCGAGGACATGTAGATCTCCCCGCCCGGCGCCATCTCCACGAGGCGGGAGGCGAGGTTGACGGTATCGCCGATGACCGAATAGTCCATCCGGAGATCGTTCCCCACGTTGCCGGCAATCACCATCCCGGAGTGGAGCCCGATGTGTAGGCCCAGTGCTCCGTGCAGTTCGCCTTCCTGTCGTTTGTTGTAACGGCAGATCTCCGCCACCATATCCAGCGCACACCGCACCGCACGCTCGGGATCGTTTTCATGCGCGAGCGGAGCGCCGAAGATGGCCATGATACCGTCCCCGATGAACTTGTCAATCGTTCCTTCGTACTGCAGGATCACGGACACCAGCCCGGAAAAGCAATCGTTCAAAACGACCGAGAGCTCTTCGGGATCCAGTTTCTCGGACATCGTGGTGAAGCCGGTAACATCGGCAAAGAGGATGGTGACGAGGCGTCGTTCACTTTCGATCTGCTTGCCGGCAGCCAGAATGCGTTCGGCGAGATCGCTCGGGATGTAGTTGCGGATCAGCGCGACCGCGTCAATGGACGGTCTGCGCGGTTGGGGGGCCAGCTTGAGTGTGGTGCCGCAATAGAGACAAAAGCGGGACTGCTCAGGAATGTCCTTGGCGCATATGGGACACTGCATACGGGGCCTATGTGAAACTCTTTATCGCCTCCGCACGGGTGTCATGGACATCGAAGACCAGCGTCAGCTTGGTGATAACGAAGATGTTTTGAATATTCTTGTTCAGCCCGCACAGCTTGATCTGCCAGCCGTGCCGCGTGTACGTGGTCTGACCCGCAACCAGAACACCGATCGCCGTGCTGTTCAGATACGTCACGTCGCTCAGGTCGATGATCAGCTTGCTGTACTGGCGGTCCACGAAGCCGGCTATCGCCTGCCTGAGCTCTACGGTCTCATCGCCCCCGACCATCGATCCGCTCGCCGCTACCACGCCAATGCCGCCTTCAGGCAGAGTGGAAGTCTTGATAGACATGACGTCTCCCGGGTTGTGTGAGGAACGATGCATGATACAAGGTTCGGCCGTCATTGTCAAGATTTTCTGCGCCAAACCCCGGTTGTATTTGAGCACCGAAGGTCGGATATTACATGAAGCTTTGCATGGACGTCACAGAGCAGGACCGCATGGCGCAGCGTACCGGCACGGAATCCAAACCCATTGCTGACCGGCAGGACACACCGGCTCCCGGGGACCAGGCGCAATCTCCGCACATAGGGCCGCCGCACAAAGCAATCACCACCCGGGTCAAGCGGAAGAAACGCCCCAGCTTCAAGGATCACCCGTCCGGATCCGGTCCATCCTCCCTGGACCCCGCACTGTACATCAACAGAGAGCTGAGTTGGCTCGAATTCAACCAGCGCGTCCTGGACGAGGCCCGCGATGAGCGTCACCCCCTGCTCGAACGCGCAAAGTTCCTGGCCATCGTCAGCTCGAATCTCGACGAGTTCTTCATGATCCGCGTGGCGGCGATCAAGGAACAGCTCCTCGCAAACGTCGTCGACCTCTCGCCGGACG
>JADLEA010000276.1 GCA_020846365.1 Bacteroidota bacterium | reverse complement strand
GGAAGAGACCGGGTTGATGTCAAACCGGTAATGCCACTCGGCCTGTGCCTTGTGATAGAAGTTGTGTGCCAGGTTCACAAAGCGCGCATCCGCAAGCTCGCGGCTGATGTCCAGCAAGCCGTAGTTCGCTATGCCGGTTGTCGCATTGGCCGGCATCGCGTCCACGACGTAACGCGGGAGGAAAGGAGCAGGGTTGGCCTGGTACCCGTACTTCTTGAAATAGCTGACATCGTTGCTCCAGGAGTATCCGTGCTCCTGGGGAGCGCCGTGGAGAACGAACTTGAGGCTTTGCTGGGGGTTGATGTACCACGCGAGCGAAGCGTAGTAGTTCGTGCCCTCATAACGGCCGCTCACGCGGCTGCCTTCGGCAACTTTCCGATCGAGGCGGACGGTTGCAGCGAATCTCTCATGGAGAAGCCCTGTATTCGCTTCGATGCCGACCATGGAATTGAACGGATCGCCCATCGACAGGTTGTGGCGGTACAGCGGCTGTGCCGGAGCGTCAGCGGTTACGATATTGAAGGATCCGCCGAAGGAACCGGCGCCGTAGAGGGATGAACCTGCACCGCGCTGAATCTGGATGGAGGCGGCGGACGCAGAGACCGAACCCCAGTTCGACCAGTACACGGAATTGGACTCCGGGTCATTGGTCGGTACGCCGTTGACGAGCACCTGCACGTAGTTCTGGTTGAAACCACGCACGAGGACTTTTGCCTCACCGTTGCCGACGCCGTCGGTGGAGTACGTGTAGACGCCGGGCGTTCCCTGCACCAGCAACGGAGCATCCTGCCCGTGGATCTTCTGTTCGATATCCATCTTCTCGATGTTGCTGAACGCGACAGGAGTTTCGCGCTCGCGCGCGCGGTTGACTTCCACGATGACCTCACCGGCCTGGATCATCGTGGGATCGAGCGCGACATCGAGGGTGACGGGGGCATTGGCAACCGTCACGCGGCGCTGTACCGGGATATAGCCCACATAAGCAATCCGAACGGTGTACTGTCCGGCCGCGAGACCCGCAATGGTGTAGTTGCCGTCCGCATCCGAGACTGCGCCCATCCTTGTGCCGACCAGACTGATCGTCGCACCGACGAGTGGTCCCTTTCCTTCGGCATCCGTCAGCCGGCCCCGGATTTCTCCCTGGGAGAAGGCAAACGACTGCACGAGGAGTAGGACGAGAAACGCAGTAATAGTCCTGACCATATAAATCTCCTGGTGATGTGTGTTGGGTTGTTTTATGGGATGAACAGGTGGAACAGTCGAGTCGGAAAACGCAGTACCTCTGCCTCATCGTGCGGTGCCTGAAGCGTGGACACCGGAACCTGGTGGAGCTGTACGGATTCTGGATTAGATCGGGGTTGACCGTGAGGTGGTCAAAATGTCAAAAAGAAAATCGTCAAAAACAAGTTATGAAATCGGTTTTTGGCGCTTGCACCTGGGGGGAGGTATCGGTATCTTGCAATCAGAACGCGACAAGTGGAGTCTTCTGCAACGGCGTACTTCCGAGCAAAGAATGTGAAGTGGGGACAAGCTGCGATAATTCGCAGTACGTTGCGACATGCTCACTACTCTCTCCTTTTCCTCCTTCTGACCTTTTTCCCCCAAGGCACGCACACACTAGCCCAAACTATTGCTGTCCCGGCATTCCCCGCAGCCTTTGCAGAAGGCGGGGGCTCAGGGAACACCGGAACCCCGTATTCGGTGTTTGTCAGAATAGAGGGATGGACATCCGCCGCGAACGGGCAGGCCTACGTGAAGATCTACAGTACGTTTGGCAGTGAGTTCATGTGGACCGGAAGCGTTTGGAGTAACGGCACCGCCTACTCCGCGGCCAACCAGCCCGTCGTGAATATTGATGCGTCGGGCAACTGGTCAGGATGGATCCATGCGAAGCACAATGACGCCCTCGGCACCGCAGTCTCCGTGCGCGCTGCGAAAGTCGGGGACACCGGAGTGAGACTCACTTCAAGTGCGATGACCGTCACCCTACTCAGCATGCAGGGGACAGGCAACGGCGGTTGGATCATGCGAACCTCATCTCCCGTAGCGGACAAGAGTATTGTGGCATATGCCGGTGGGATCATTGCCGGGAGCTATCGAACGGAAGAAAACGGCATTGCCGAGGGGTATGCATACGCTTCCGGCGGCTTCAAGGTGGCTGTGCCGGTAGGGCTCGTCGATTCCCTCGTCATCCTCAACGATGATGGTAGCCGCGACCGGTCGTATGTCGGACCCTGGTCCATCGTTGCAGGACAGGAGACTGAGGCCGCCCTTGAGGGGAGCAGTGTCGGAAGGGGAAGCTTGCAGTTGTCTCCGGTCGAACTTCCGGGCGGCGCGCCGCAGGACCTGCGCATCGTCGTACGCGGCGAGGCATCCTTCGACATCACCGATGTTCGCGTGGTGTTCCCCGCCTCGTGGTCCTGGTCCCGCCTCCCGGCTGATATCACGTACAGCGGAAGCGGGAGTCCGGTGGTGGATGTTTCCGGCGACACCATGCGGGCATCCGGCCTTCACTTGGGTGTCGCCGACAGTGCAGCGTTCACGATCCACAGTATCATCCCGCCTGACACGACGGCGTTGTATCACTTCTTCTCGAGCACAGGGACGCATCCGGATTCCATTCTGCCGGTCGCCACCCAGCCATCGGTGTTCGTCTTCAGTATTCCGCTTTCAATTTCCACGGTCAGAGAGAGTGATGCGAATGGCGTGCCGCTGCGGATCAACACCCTGGTGACTATTCGCGGCATTGTGACGGTGGCGAACGAATTCGGAGGGCCTTCGTACATCCAGGACAACGCCGGAGGCATGGCGGTATTCGGCTCGTCCTTCTCAACGGCCGTCGCTGCGGGTGACGAAGTGGTTGTCTCGGGGCTTGTCCAACCGTTCAATGGTCTCCTGGAAATCGTCAACCCCCGGCTCCATCTTCGCGCGAGTTCAGGGAACATGGTCGAACCGCTGGTCGTCACGGCCGCGGACATCGTGCACGACGGAGCGGGAGGTGTAGAGGTGTACGAAGGGCGGCTGGTTCGCGTGAACAACGTGCTGATCAGCGGGAGCGGTGTCTGGGGGGCGAACATGAATTACGCTCTCACAGACGCGACCGGGTCCACGGAGATTCGGATAGACAATGGCACCAACCTGATCGGCCTTCCGATTCCTTCTTCCACGACGGATGTGATCGGTGTTGTGGGGCAATACGTCACCGCATCGCCGTTTGTCGGGGGGTATCAGATCATGCCGCGCAGCGCCGCGGACGTGTTGGCAACGGGGCCCGGGATTTCGTCGGTGCCGAGGGAAACAGACCTGACCCCCTCTTCCTTCCGTATGGAATGGACGACTGCTTTGCCGGGCACATCCCGCCTGCGGTATGGGAGAACTTCCGCATACGAGCTCGGGGTCATCGAGCCGGACACCGTGAGGAGGACGCTCCATACCATTGCCGTTACAGGTTTGGAGGCCGCCACAATCTATCACGTGCAGGTCTTTTCCGTCTCGGGTCCTGACACGAGCACCGCAGGTGGAATCGTGGTGAGCACGGCGTCCCCTGCGGAGGCAAGCGGAATTCTCCGGGCATACTTCAACAAGAGCGCGTACACGGACCTCGTCCCTGCTGATCCAGCGGCGGACTCGCAGGATCTTGTCGCGTTGCTCGTCGGGAAGATCGCATCCGCGCGCAGATCGGTGGATGCCGCGGTGTACAATCTCTCCGGTACGCCCGGCACGAACATTGCGCAGGCCCTGATCGCCGCGAAGCAACGCGGGGTGAGGGTGCGCGTGATCTGTGAACAGGATAACCGGTCGAACAGCCCGTTCAACAGTCTGGCAAGCGCCGGCGTGCCGCTGATCGCCGACACGTACGATCCGGTGAATGCCGGGGCCGGACTGATGCACAACAAGTTCTTCGTGATCGATGGGTACGGGGGCGCGCCAGAGAGTGTCTGGGTATGGACCGGCTCCTGGAATCCTTCCTTGCCGGGCACGAATGACGACTACCAGAATGTCGTCGAGGTACAGGATCCCGCGCTTGCGGGCGCCTTCACGCTCGAGTTTGACGAGATGTGGGGGAGTAGCACCGACGCACCAAACCAGGCAAACGCGCGGTTCGGTGCCCGGAAGACCGACAATACCCCGCATCATTTCGTTATCGGCGGCCGCCCCGTCTCCTGCTATTTCAGTCCGAGCGACGATGCCACCGCCAGGATCATCGAAGCAATAGCAACGGCGGATCATTCCCTGCACTTTGCGTTGCTCACGTTCACGCGGTCTGACATTGCCGGCGCACTGCTGGCCCGCCGGGCCCCCGGCTTCGCATTGAGCGGAGTCATGGATAACGGGACCGATACGGGTTCGCAGTATGACTATCTTGTCTCCCAGGGTGTGGATATCCGGCTCAAAGCCGGTTCGGGACTTCTGCATCACAAGTATGCCGTGCTGGATGCCGGGTATCCCAACTCCCGCCCCATGGTCATCACGGGGTCGCACAACTGGACAAATTCAGCCGAGAACACGAACAGCGAAAACACTCTTATAATAGAGGATGCCAGGCTCGCTTTGCACTTCATCCAGGAGTTCGCAGCGCGCTACTATCAGTTTGGCGGATCGGACACCATCAGGGCAGATGTTGAGACAGTATCGTCGGAGGTGCCTGCGGCGACCGGGCTCCTGCAGAACTATCCCAATCCGTTCAACGGAGAGACCATCGTAGGATTCAGGGTCCGGGGCGAAAGGGCTGCAGTGCAGCGGGTGAGTCTGAAGGTGTATGACGTGCTCGGGAGGGAGGCAGCGACGCTCGTGGATGCACCG
>JADLEA010000275.1 GCA_020846365.1 Bacteroidota bacterium | reverse complement strand
TACGCCTTCAGGTGATCGGTCTGCTGAAGGTCCATGGGGATGAGCAGTTTGCTCTGACTGAACCCGGCAGCATGCGCAAGGGCTGTCAGGAGGAGGAAGACCAAACTTCGCATTCCGATTGCTGCCACCGGTCGCCTCATAGTATCTCTCCTCTCAATCGGCGTATGCGTTCCCGCGCCTGATTCACCAGAACAGAGGTGGGAAATTCCTCGAGGAGGCGTTCATATGCCGCGAGCGCTTCCGGGGTCTTCTGGAGGCCGAACTGGAGCAGCTCCGCTTTGCGGAACAGTGCGCGGTCCGGCATCCGGCAGACGTCGCGCAAATCGGTCAGCAGGCGATCGTACGCCGAAAGGGATTCCTGAAGCATGCCCGCGTCCGCATACAACGCGCCTGTGCGGAGAAGGGCATCTTCGACAATCGGGGCCTGCGGGTACCTGGCGACAATGTCTGCCAGCAGCGAAATCGCTTCCGTGTTTTTGCGCTGGCGTGCAATATACTCCGCCCGGCCGTAGATGGCTAGCGCAGCGGGCGCAGCAGTGGAGTTCTCTTCGAGGATTGCCTGAAGATGAAGGGCGTCGTTGGCAAAATCATGGCGGCTGTTCACGGAAATGCTGTCGAGGAGCGCCATGGCATCCGTGATGCGTCCGTTGAAGAAGGCGATTTCTGCAAGTCGCAGCCGGGCTTCGTCGCTCTGGTCCGGCGTGGCCGACGGAAGGTTCACCACTGCGGTGAATACTTCCGCAGCACGGAGGGTATCGGCACGGGCAATGGAGATTTCTCCCAGACGGAGCCGGGCGTCCGTCCGCAACGCCGTGGGAACGGCCGGCGCCGCCAGAACACCGTCCAGCGCGCGCATCGCCTGATCCAGATCATAGTATTGGCGAAGGTGGATCATGGCAATCTGGTAGAGGGATCTTGCCGCAAACTCGGTGGAAGGGTATTCTTCCACGATCGAGGCAAAGGCCGCCAGCGCGCCGGCGTAGCGTGTGCGGGATTCCGAGGCGGGCCGGAGGCCGGGTGACGTGAACCCCTGGCTGCTGTCCCGGACGACCTGAAGCTCTTTTGCCGCGCAAGCCGCGCCATATCGTGCCTGAGGCAGCCGCTGAGGAGGGAGCGGAGACTCCAACGCTTCTCCATACGCGGCGGCAGCTACGTCATAGACACGCTCCCGGAAGGCCCGGTCGGCGAAGCCGAGTATCGCAACGCCGTTTGCCCTGGTGAGTCTGTCGATCGTACGGTAAACGTCAAACGCCTGCTGGAAGTCCTTCCCTTCCATGTAGAGCCATCCCAGGATTTCGTGCAGGTGCAAATCATCGGGTTGCGAGCTCATGGCGCTGCGCACTGTGGCGATTGCGGCGTTTCTGCCGTCCGCCTTCCAGCTATACGTTGCCATGCGGTTCTGCACGAACCCGACCTGGGCGGGATTCTGGGAGAGCCACCGGAGGTATTCGGCTGTTGCTCCAGCGTAGTCCATGGATGCGGCCAGGAGCTGGGCCAATTCCATGCTGAAAAGCGCCGGATCGTCGAGTGCCGCGCGCCCCTTCCGATAGACTTCCGCGGCGCGGTCAAGCAATCTGTTCTCGATCAGGACTGCGGCTACGTGACGATAGGTCTGGACATTGGGTGAACCCATGGAAAGCATGGCATTCCACACATCCATGGCTTCCTGTTCGTTCCCGGCGCGGTAGTGTGCAGTCCCGAGCATGCCGCGAAGGGGAATGTCGTTGGGAAAGAGAGCAATTCGGGTGTTGATCACCGCAATTGCCTCATCATACCTCTTGAGGGACATCAAGCTTCGATGCAGACCGTCGAAAATTGCATAGTTTTGTGGCTCAACGTTGAGGAGTTGACGATACAGCTCCGCCGCACGCTCGTACTCGCCGGCTTGTTCCAAACCTTGCGCAAGACGAAACTTTGCTTGCGCGTCAGGCGTTTGAGAACGGGCAGCCGGGACGACCAAAAGCGCGAAAAGCAGGCAACTATGCAGAAAAGTCGTTCGCATACGAGAGAAATGTACCTTCCTTCGGCTTGATATACAAGCACCGTTTACGTACCTTGGGAGTATTCGCGGAGTTCTGTGAAACAACCGTCCAACATCGCCATTCTGGGTTCCACCGGATCTATCGGTCGGAGCAGCCTCGACGTGGTGGAGGCGTTGCCGGGAC
The DNA here is from genome assembly GCA_020846365.1 of Bacteroidota bacterium. Taxonomy (GTDB): domain Bacteria; phylum Bacteroidota; class Ignavibacteria; order UBA10030; family UBA6906; genus JAGDMK01. The sequence continues at coordinate 999 of JADLEA010000275.1, read as the reverse complement.
GATTCCGGATTACCTACCTTACCGCCCATCGGAACGTTGACCTCCTTGCGGAACAAATCCATCGATTCCGCCCACGGGCCGTCGTCGTGCGAGATGAAGAACACGCCCGGAAACTGAGAGCCCTGACCAACGGGATCACGGAGGTGCTGACCGGGGACGACGCGCTCCTGGACATCGTTTCGCGTCCGGATGTGGACCTCGTGATCAGCGCGCTGGTTGGCTTTGCCGGACTGCGTCCCACGCTCCATGCCATCGAAGCCGGCAAGGATATCGCCCTCGCCAACAAAGAGACCCTCGTGGTGGGCGGGGAAATCATCATGGAAAAGGCCCGCACCCATGGCGTGCGTCTGCTTCCGGTGGACAGCGAGCACAGCGCAATCCTGCAATGTCTTCAGGGCGAGGACATGCGCAGCGTCGGCCGGTTGATCCTGACCGCATCGGGCGGACCCTTCCTGCAACTCGCAAAAGAAGACTTCTGCCGGGTGACCCCCGGGCAGGCATTGAAACATCCCACATGGTGCATGGGGAGCAAGATCACCATCGACTCGGCGACGCTGATGAACAAGGGGCTGGAAGTCATCGAGGCGCGCTGGCTGTTTGGGCTCCCTCCCGAACGCATCGAGGTCATCGTGCACCCGCAGTCCATTATTCACTCCATGGTGGAGTTTGTGGACGGCTCGGTGAAGGCCCAGCTCGGCATTCCCGACATGAAACTCCCCATCCAATACGCCCTCACGTATCCGGAACGTCCGCCATCGGCGTTCAAGAGGGTGAATTTTTCCGATCTGGGACGGTTGACGTTCCAGAATCCGGACTACGACAGATTCCCCTGTTTGTCCCTGGCGTACCGAGTTTTGCGGGAGGGGGGCACCGCCCCGGCCATCCTGAATGCCGCAAACGAGACGGCCGTGCAGCTCTTTCTGGAAGAACGGATACCTTTTACCGCCATCCCGGAATTGATCACAGAGGCGCTGGACGGGATCCCGCGCGAGGACCACC
>JADLEA010000274.1 GCA_020846365.1 Bacteroidota bacterium | reverse complement strand
GCAAACGCAATACCCTCCTGCGCCGCCCGCACAAGATGCCCGTTGGAGTGGCGAACCAGATCCAGACCCGATATTCCCGCACCCAGGGTCCGGTTTTCCAGTATGCGCTCCGATCCGTTCCCGAATGGAAGGATGGTGATACCGTCTGATCCGATGCCGACGTGTGCCGCAAGGGTGTTCAGCTGCTCATACGAAATCGCGCCACCAAGCATCCGCCGAAGCCACGAATACAGTATTCCCGTCCCGTTGATGCAGAGCAAGACACCCAATCGCGGTTGATCCGCACCGTAGTTCACGTGCGCGAAGGGGTTCACGCGCGAACGAGAGTCGGATGCCGGGCGGTCGATGACACCGTACACAACTCCCGACGTTCCCGCCGTCGCCGCCACCTCCCCGGGGTTCAAAACGTTCAAGGAAAACGCATTGTTGGGCTGATCCCCCGCCCGGTAGGCAACGGGAATACCTTCCCGTAGACCCAGGACTTCAGCCGCAGCGCGCGTAAGATGCCCCTGCATTCCCATTGCCGGCACGACCTTCGACAACATTCCTTCATCAATTTCATAGTGCGCAATCAGTTTGCGGTCGACACCCCTCTCGCGGAAGTTCCATAGAATGCCTTCCGAGAGCCCCGTCACCGTCGTGGTGGCTTCGCCGGTCATCCGGAACGCAATGAAGTCTCCGGGCAGGAGAACATGCGCGATCCGGCGGTAGACGTCCGGCTCGTTTTCTTTCACCCATCGAAGCTTGGACGCAGTGAAGTTGCCGGGGGAGTTCAGCAGGTTTGCAAGACAGTATTCTTCTCCCAGAGTCCGGAATGCCTTGTCGCCGATCTCCACAGCGCGGCTGTCACACCATATAATGGACGGTCTCAGCGGCTTGCCGGTGTTATCCACTATGACAAGCCCATGCATCTGATAGGAAATGCCTATGCACGCCACCTGGCCCGGATCGACGGAGCCCTTGCTGAGCAGCGCACGCGTGACATGCTGAACGCACTCCCACCAGTAGTTCGGATCCTGCTCAGCCCATCCGGGACGGGGAGAGTCGATCGCCATTTCTTCCTTTGGATAGAACTCTGCGGCAACCGTCTTGCCAGACTCGATTTCTATCGCCGCGCCTTTGATGGAAGAGCTGCCAATGTCAAAGCCAAGTGAAACCATAATACTATCCTGTGCAGAAATGGTTCGAATGTCTCGAATGCACGGCGAAACCCGTCTCCCGGGAAGGAACTCAACCCTTAAGGAACTTGCTCCCTAGCGCACCGCACACCGGACAGGTGTCGGGAGCTTTGCCGAATTCGATGTAGCCGCAGGTGGGACACAGGAAGAAGTCCGTCACGGCGAGGTCCTTCCCGCTCTTGGCCGCTTCCAGCGCCAGGGTGTACAACCGGGCATGAACGGCTTCGGCATCCAGGGCGTACTTGAACAACCGTTTTGCTTTGTTTCCGTCCTTCTCGGCTTCGGCAACCATCGGCGGATACATGTAGGTGTATTCGTACGTCTCGCCTTCAATGGCGGTCTTGAGGTTCTCCGCTGTCGTCCCCACACCGTCCATGTTCTTCAGGTGCCCGTCTGCGTGAATCATCTCCGCCTGGGCGGTCAGCCGGAACAGCCGGGCGATGGTGGGAAATCCGTCCTTCTCTGCTTTCTTCGCAAAGGATGAGTATTTCTGAAATGCCTGGGACTCTCCGGCAAATGCTGCCTTCAGATTTTCGAGTGTCGTAGCCATACTGCTGTTGCCTTTCTGTTCTCGTCGTGTTTTCACTTTGAACTTCAATCTGTGCCACGTACTTGGCCCGTTGTGCAACGCCGGATTCGAGGAAGGCATTCCTCCCGGTTTGACTTTCGCAGACTGTCTACCTCGTCATCGCCTTCGCCTTTTCGAGAATCCCCGGTCGCGCGGCTTCCATGATGTCCTGAAGGTCTGCAAATCGCATCGTGCGTTGTTCGAACGTCCGTTTGTTGAGCGCTCCAAGGAATCGTCCCTCAAACTCGCGGAAATACGAACCGTAGATGTGAAAGCTGTCAGCCAGATGGCAGTATCGACCCACCTTCACCGGTTTCCCGGTTTCCGCAGATACCCGCTCCGCGATTTGCTGCTGGAGCTGGACCAATGCGAAGATGTTCATGAAGGCTGCTTTGTACGCATCATTCGAGCGGAACCGCACGTTCATGCTGAGCACAGGAACGGACTCCACCTCCGTGATCCTGCACCAGATGCTCTGCAGACAGGGAGGATCGTAGCAGTCGTTATCTTCCCAGACCTTCCAGGTGATCGCTTGCGCGCGCCTGGTGTAGGGAGTCGCCGCGAGCTTCCGCGCAATGATCTCGATCTGGTCGGTGCTCCCCGCCTCCGGTCCGTTGTATCCAAACAGGCGCTGGTGGTATGTGTATTCCCACCTCGTATCCTCCGGGTCATCCGCTCTGCGCACCAGGTGATCCTTGATTCCTTCACACACCTCCATCGTGTATTCCTGAAGATCTTCCGGTCCGCCCGGAAAGTCCTTGTGAATCATGGGTTCCTTCAGCGGATCATGGATCGTGATCATCATGGTCGCATCGATGCTCGGCGGATAGTCCGGCTTGTCGTACTCGGTCTTGATCCGGCATCCATGGGCATGAAGCTCAATCAGCGCGTTTTCCCACGCTCGCGAGACACAATCCCCTTCAGCATGGAGAACTGGTATGCCATTCATCGGACATTCTTTCAGCTTGGGACAAAGATCGGGGTTTGGGGGGCAAGGGTAAGGTAAGACAGGATGGTCAAAAAGGCAATTGGAGAAGGTGTTGATTCCGTTCCCCAAATTCACTAATTGATAGAGATCACACAGCCATTCAGAGACACGACTACCACCATGCCACCACGTCTTCTCCTCCGCAATTGTCGTTTGTACACCGCGCCCGAAGCCCCTCCGGTTTCGATTCTCATTGAGGGTCCGGCCATCCGTTCCATAGGCGCTGATCCCCGGGACGACACCCCTTTCGTGGATGTCGGCGGGCGCATTGCTGCCCCGGGATTCATCGAGGTCCATATCCAGGGCGCCGGGGGAGCGGATGTCCTGGATGGCACGGAGACCGCACTATCCACCATCTCCACAACTCTTGCCAGATTGGGCACGACGGGATTTCTGGGCACCTCCGTGGTGAGGCCGGACACCGGGAACGCGCATCTCCGGTTGATGCGCCAGAATGCCGGAAAGGACCTGGGCGGGGCGGTTCTCCTCGGGATCCATCTTGAGGGCCCCTTCATCAACCCGAAAAAGAAAGGGGGACTGTCGCCTGACTCTATCTATGCTTCATCTCCGGCCGCCCTCGATGCCATCTATGAGGCAACGGGCGAATCACTGAAAATGATGACCATCGCCCCGGAACTCCCCGGAAACCTGGAGCTCATACACCGCCTCGTCTCCCGAGGCACCATTGCGGCGTTCGCCCATTCGGAGGCGACGTACGAGGAAATGCGAATGGGCCTCGATGCAGGCATTACCCACGTGACGCACATTTTCAACGCAATGTCTCCCCTTCACCACCGCTCACCCGGACCCGTTGCGGCTATTTTCGAACACCCCTCGGTGAGCGCGCAGATCATCAGCGACGGCAATCACCTGCACCCGGCCGCGGTAAATCTCGTCTGGCGGAACCTCGGACCCGGCCGGTGCATCTGCATTACCGATGGTGTTCAGGGGATGGGACTTCCCGACGGGCGGTACCACTATAATGGAAGGGAGTACGAAGCAAAGGATGGGGCGGCCCGGTATCTCGACGGAACGCTCATCGGAACCACCATGGGACTTGCGTCTGTGGCTCTCCGGTTCAAGGAGTTTACCGGCTGCTCGCTTGCGGATGCCATTGGCACCGTCACCTCGGCCCCGGCGAAACTGCTGGGCATCGAGACTGCCAAGGGCTCCCTCGATATCGGGAAAGATGCCGATATTGTCCTCCTGGATGCGGACTATTCCGTCTTCTGCACGATCATAGGGGGGAAAATCGCCTATGCTAAGGACGGCATGCATCCGAATTCCCCGTGACCCGTATAATAGAGACGTACCGGAGAGAGTAGCCATGGAGCAAAGTTTGTTCACACGATTTGCGGAAACCCTGAGGGATCGCCGCAATACGCTCGTCGAATGGCTGGGAGGCGCTTCGCCGGAGGAAAAGCTGGCACGCCTTGGACCCGCGCCGGAAACGGCGATGCAGGATCATTTCGAGGTCATAGAAAGAGCCATCGACAAAGCCCACACGCACGAGCTGGGCAGGTGCACGGTCTGCAACGATTTCGTCGGACAGGATTGGCTGGAACGGGACTTCACGACCTCCGTGTGTATTGACCATCTCTCCGGCGAGGAACGGAGCCGGCTCGAAGCCGAGCTTGAGCTGTCACAGAAAGTGCAACAGGCACTTCTTCCCCAGCATGTCCCTCATCTGCGCGGATGGGAGGTCGCGGCGTTCAGCCGCCCGGCTTCGATCGTGGGGGGAGACTACTATGATTTCGGCCGTTTCGCCAATGGTCACCAGGCATTCGTCATTGCGGACGTTATGGGGAAGGGAATGCCCGCGAGCATGCTGATGGCAAGTCTCCAGGCATCGCTCAAGATCATCATCCCGGAAAGCACTGATCCCTGCACGGTCATGAACCGCATAAACCAGATCTTTTGCCACAACATCCATCTCACAAAATTCGTGACGCTCGTGGTCGCCGAATTGGATACCGTCAGCGGAATCCTGCGGTATGCTAATGCAGGACACAACCCTCCGTACCTGGTGCGGCAATCCAACGGCGACGGCTCCGCTTGCACGGAGTTGCTCCCCCCGACCGGTGCCGCCATTGGACTCATCGAAGAAGCCCGCTTTGAGGCGAAGAGCGTGCAACTCAACCCGGGAGATGCCCTCGTCTTCTACACGGATGGCGTGACTGATGCAGGGGTGCGCACAGGGACGTTGTTCGGCGAAGACCGCTTGAGGGAGTACCTCCGGAAGAATTTCCGCGAGCCGGCGGCCGGACTCTTGCGTGGCATTCTCCAGGAAGTGCAGGTTTTTACCCGCGACGCGCCGCCGTCAGACGATACCACCGTCATGATCGTCAAAAGGACAGGCGCGGCGTAGCCCCGGTAAGAGTATTCGCGCCGGGGCACGGCGCAGGTTCGCACCGCCGCACGGCGCAGGTCCGCGCCAGCGTACGACGCGGCTCCGCGCTGGAATATGATTCAGAACCATTACCGGCAGCGCCATGCGGGACGACGCTGAGACGCCTTTCCAAGCACCCTTACCGGAACGTCCACCAGAGGTAACACAAGGTCAGCACGAGCACGACCGACGCTGCAGCGTTGATGGCATTCCGCTTTGCGACGAGCGGACGAGATCTGTCGATCTCCGCGAACGTGAGGTTGGTGAGTTGTGAACGTGATGGCGGGGCCGTAAACAGACTGACCCCGACGATGACCACGGAGCTGACCGCGAACAGGAACGCCGCATAGTGCAGGAAGTTCACGGTGGCAACAAACTTCAGAAGCCCATCCGCAAATGGCTCGGATTTGTGCTGTATCTCAAGCACGAATCGGAATGCACCCAGGACGAGACCCGTGAGGAGCGTTGCCATTGCGCCGTAGGCGTTTGCTCGTTTCCAGAGAATGCCGAAAAGGAAGCACGCCGCAATCGGCGGGGCAATGTACCCTGATACACTCTGCAGATACACAAACATCCTCTCGTCGCTCATTTTCCCGATGAAGGGAACCCAGAGGAGCCCGAGTAGTACAATCGCCCCTGTCGCAATCCTCCCAAATCTCACGACGCTGGCTTCGCCTGCCTGCGGCTTGATCCGCTTGAAGATGTCGATGGTCAACAGTGTCGATGTGGAATTGAACATTGCACTGAGCGAGGACATCAGGGCAGCCAGAAGCCCCGCCACCACGAGACCCCTCAATCCTGATGGGAGGAGCGTCGTCACCATCCATGCATAGGCCCTGTCGCCGGTCACCTCGCCGTCGGTGAGCGCATAGGTGATGACGCCCGGAAGCACCAGGATGAACACTGGGAGGATTTTGAGGAATCCGGCGAAGATCGTGCCGCTCCGGGCCTGATCCAGGTTGCGCGCGCTCAGCACGCGCTGAACAATGTACTGATCGGTGCACCAGTACCAGACGCCCATGATCGGTGCCCCCAGGACAATGCCCGTCCAGGGGAAGTCAGGGTCGTCCATCGGCCTGAACATGCTCCAGAACTCCGGCGGCGTCTTTGCCACGACCGCGTCCCACCCTCCCGCCTGGTTCAGTCCGATCAGGGTCAGCGCAACTGAGCCGGCGATCAGGATGAACATCTGCATCAGGTCGGTGTAGATAACCGCGGCGAGCCCTCCCAGCACCGTGTACACGCCCGTCGCCACCACGATGACCACCGCCGAGGTGTACATGTCCCAACCCACGACTGCCTCCAGAAGCATTCCTCCTGCATAGAGTGCGATGGAGACCTTGGTGAGCACGTAAGCGACAATCGAGACCATGCTGAGGTAGTAACGGGAAGCGGGACCGTACCGCCGCTCAAGAAACTCCGGCATGGTAAAGACGCCGGATCGGAGATAGAACGGCGTGAACACCCAGCCAAGTAGCAGGAGAATCAGGATCGCCAGCCATTCAAACTGCCCGACGGCAAGCCCCGATTTGGATCCCGTACCGGCGAGACCTAGGAAGTGCTCGCTGGAGATGTTGGTGGCAAAGAGCGACGCCCCGATCGCAATCCAGCCTACATTGCGTCCGGCGAGGAAATACTCCGTGGCGCTCGAAGAGCGTTTCCGGAAATAGGTCCCGATGGCAAGGACCACGACGAAATACACGCCAACAATGATCAGATCGACTGCGGAGAGCGCATGCATGGCGACAGGCCTCGGGTTCGGGCGGGGGTGGAGGAAGAGTTTCGACAGGGTACAGAAAAAAAACGGGATTCACAAGAAGGGTTGACCTTCTTCCCAAAATCGACGATGTTGTAGCTGGAAGCCGGTAGTACACAATTCTTACCCTCTCTGGAGAACGTATGCTTGAACAGTTTGCTTCCGCGATCGCATTCTTCCGGAACGCGTGGAGTCAGCTGACGATGATTCTCCCGCAGCTTCTTGCTGCGCTTGTCATGCTTCTCGCCGGATGGCTCGTGGCCAAGCTCACACGGAAGGCCATCATCAAAGTGCTGAAGTTCGCCCGGATTGACCTTCTTGCCGAGAAAGCGGGCGTTGAGGACTTTCTGCTTCAGGGTGATGTGAAATACACGGCCGTGACCATCATCGCAAACGGGGTCTACTGGCTGCTGATGTTCGCAGTCATGCTCGCCGTGCTGCATGGGCTCGGGGTCAGTTCCGCCGACGCGCTTTTTGCCAAGGTGCTCCTGTATCTGCCAAACGTCATCGTGGCATTGCTGGTCCTGGTGTTCGGGACGCTGCTCGCCAGATTCTTCCGGGGGTTTACCTATACCTATCTGAGCAACATCGGCATCAGCGGTGCGGGCATCGTCAGCCATATTGCGCAATGGGCTGTGCTGGTCTTTGTGGTCTCCCTGGCCCTCGAGCAGCTCTCGCTTGGCGGACAAATTCTGACCTCCGCGTTTGAGATTGCTTTCGGCGCACTCTGTCTCGCACTGGCGATCGCATTCGGACTCGGCGGGCGCATCTGGGCCGGGCGCATTCTCGAAAAACTCTGGAAGCAAGAATCGCGGCCATGATCATCGACTGCCATACACACGTCAACAACTACCACAACGAGAACGTCGAGTCGCTCCAGCGCTGTATGGATGATTTGCTTCTGGCCATGAGACGGAACAGGGTGGACATCGCCCTCGTGCTCACGTCCTACAAGGTCACCGCCGGCCGCCCCTCGACGCGTGATGTCGTCAAGATCACAGCAGAAATGCCGAATGTGTTCGTCGTTGCGGGCATAAGCTACAACGCGTTCACCGTCGATCAATTGCCGGAGATTCGGGACTACATCCAGCACGGATGGGTCAGGGGCTTGAAACTCTATCCGGGATATGAACCGTTCTATCCCAACGATCCGAAGTGCGAGCCGATCTACCGGCTTGCCGCCGAAACGAACGTGCCGGTGATGCTCCATTCCGGAGACACCTTCACGCCGAAGGGAAAGCTCAAGTATTCGCATCCGCTGCACGTGGACGAAGCGGCCGTGGATTTCCCCGACGTGAACTTCGTGATCTGCCACCTCGGCAGCCCGTGGTTCAGGGACTGCATGGAAGTCGTATACAAGAACAAGAACGTCTATACCGATCTCTCGGGCCTTGTGCTGGGGGATTTCACGGACCGGTTTGAGAGCTACATGCGGAAACAGCTCCAGGAGATGCTCGTGTACGGCGTGGAACCGGACAAGGTGTTGTTCGGCACCGACTGGCCGATCTCTTCCATGGAGTCATACATCGAGTTCATTGACGAACTCAGCATTCCTGAAAAGGACCGCAAAAAGATCCTGTATCAGAACTCGGCACAGCTGTTCCATTTCCCTGCAAACGACGACCAGGGCGGCATCGGGGCCTTGCTGCAGAAGCTGAGGTAAGCGTCACCGTGGTGCCCGCCCGTCCCCGGCAGCCGGCTCCCCTGCGGCCGCCTTGCACAACGAACAGTCACACGAGGTTTCGCCATGGCAGACATTGACCTGAGTGCCTTTGAGAAGAGTGTCATCGTCCGCGGCATCCGGGCGGAGGATTATGATCGCCTTGTGGAGCTCCAGCTCAGGTGCTTCCCCGGCATGAAACCCTGGACGCGCGAGCAGATAGAAAGCCAGCTCCGGATTTTCCCGGAGGGACAGATATGCGTCGAGTACGCCGGGCGGATCGTGGCCTCCTCCAGCAGTCTCATCCTGGATTTTGCCATGTACGCCGAGTGGCACGACTGGAGAGAGATTGCCGATGCGGGATTCATCCGCAACCACGCGCCCGACGGCAACACGCTGTACGGCATCGAGATCATGGTGGACCCCGAGTACCGCGGGATGCGGCTGGCCAGGCGTTTGTACGATGCGCGGAAGAAGCTCGCGAGAGAGAAGAACCTCATGCGTATTGTACTGGGCGGACGTATACCCGGTTATCACAGGTATGAGAACGCCATGAGCGCGCGGGAGTACGTCGAGCGCGTGATCAACAAATCCCTTGTCGACCCGGTGCTCACTGCCCAGCTTGCCAACGGCTTCGTGCTGGTCCGCCTGCTCAAGTCGTACATGGATTCGGATCTGGAGTCCCTCGGCTATGCGACGCTGTTGGAGTGGACGAATCTTGACTATCAACCCGACTTTACGCGGGCCTTCGTGGCCCAGAAAGCGGTCCGGATTTGCGCGGTCCAGTACCAGATGCGGGAAATCGCCAGTTTTGAGGCCTTCGCAAGGCAGGCGGAGTATTTCGTGGATGTCGCCGCGGACTACAAGGGCGACTTCATCCTCTTTCCCGAGTTGTTCACCATGCAGCTCCTTTCCTTCGCGGAGAAGGAGCGGCCCGGACTGGCGATCCGGCGTCTGGCGGAGTATACGCCGCAGTATCTGGAGCTGTTCGGCCGGCTTGCCGTGAAGTTTGACATCAACATTATCGGCGGTTCTTTGTTCAGTGTGGAGGGAGAGCATCTCTACAACGCGGCGTACCTCTTTCACCGGAACGGGGGAATCCATAAACAGTACAAGCTCCACATCCCGCCCGATGAACGCCGCTGGTGGGGCGTCGAGCCGGGCAACGCCATCGAGGTGTTCGATACGGACATGTGCAAGGTCTCCATCCAGATCGGTCATGACATCAGCTTTCCCGAGGTGAGCCGGATCGCTGTGGAGAAGGGCGCGCAGATCATCTTCGTCCCTTTCAACACCGACGAGCGCTACGGCTATCTCCGCGTGCGGTACTGCGCCCAGGCGCGGTGCGTGGAGAACAATGTGTACGCCGTCATCGCGGGTACGGTCGGGAATCTCCCGTTCGTAGACAACATGGACGTGCAATACGCACAATCCGGAATCTTCTCCCCCGCCGACCTGTCGTTCTCGAGGGATGCGATCGTCGCGGAGACCACTCCCAACATCGAGACCGTGATCGTGGATGACATCGATCTGGAGCTCCTGAAGCAGCGCTATCAAAGCGGTAATGTGCTGAACTGGAGGGACAGGCGGACGGATCTCTATGAGGTTCGCTTGAAGGGCCCGGAAGAAGCGCCGGTACAGCATGAGACTGTCACGGCGCAACCTCCGGGGCGAAAGTGACTTTGTCTAGTTCCTGGATACGGTGGCGGTTATCCACTCCGCAATATCGTCTACGAAGCGCGGCACGAATTCCTTCTTCAACTGCCCGTACTCCATCGGACTTCCGGTCCCGGCAACCTGAAAGAGGTGGTTGGCACCGGGGATGATTCTGCAGCTTGTCCTGGTGTTTCCTGACTCTTTGAACAGTTGTTCCATGACACGTGCGTTCTGCGTTGCGGGAACCTGCATATCGAGGGCACCGAACAGCGCAAGAACAGGGCAGGTCATTCCTCGAATATCCCCGGCCGGATCGTACGAGGTGAATCTTCGGAACCACGGGGATTTGACCTGCTGGATCTGAAACTCCACGCGGGCAGAGACCATGGAATCCACATTCCCGAAGGCGGCACGCTGTTCGGGGGTCGCCATGCTGAGGCTTCTGAGCATTTCCGTCCTGAGCACTTCCTTCAATCCTTTCCACCCTGTGTCAGCGTGCACTGTCGCGACAACGCGTTGTTGTGATTGAAGCGCCCGCGCAATGACTGAGTCCGGTGCGCCGCCCATCCGGGCCATGCGTTCCACCTGGCCGAGGATGATGCTGTCGCCGCGCACGGCTGGCCCGGCAAGCAGAACGGCAAATCCGATTGCCGGTCCCTTCCGGCAGGTGATGGCGGCGGCAAGCGCACCTTCGCTATGACCTATCAGGCCAAGCCGTGATGCATCGATGTCTTTACGGTTGCTCAGAAACTTCCACTGGGCAAGAGCGTCCATCGCAAAATCGTCCGTTGTGGCTGTTGCGAATTCCCCCGTGGAGCCACCCACACCACGGTCGTCGCACCGGAGGACCGCGAATCCCTTGCGTGTAAGCTGGTCGGCAAGCACCCGGAACACCGGAAAGCCGGCAACCTCTTCATCGCGAGTCTGGGCGCCGCTCCCCGTGAGGAGGATTGCAGCCGGATGTGGCCCAGGCGTAGGTGGGACAGTCAGCGTTCCGGCAAGTGCTAGACTGTCCGATGGTATGTTCACTTCTTCCTCTTTGTACGGAGGGGGCTCCGGTTTCTGAACCTCCTTCGCACGCCTCAGGACGAATGGACACTTCACGGTTGCTTGTGTAAAGGTCCCGGAGATGGAATCACCGGCCAGCGTGCCTTCGAATCGTGCGATCCCCGGCCCGGCTTGCAGGGCGAACTGTATCGCCGAGTTCTGTTTTCTGACGTCATGAAGATGAAGTCCCTTCGCCATCTGCATCGGGATATCGATCGTTCCCTTGAGCGAATCGCCGGCGGGGGCGAACTCAACCAGGATACCCAGGTCCATCCCGGGGAGGTTGATGGCCCCCTCCCAGCGTCCTATAACCGGTTGCTGGGCCAGGCCCTGTCCGGCCGAGACGATGAGGAATGCGAGGAGCGCTGTGTGCAAATGCCAGCGTGTATTCATTGACATGTGTTGGTTCCTTTCAAGTGACTGTGCAGAGCCCGGCGTGGTAGGCGCGTAGGATGCATCGCGCGTGCGCCGCTCAGTATCCGCCGCCGGGCGCCTCTCCTTTCGCGGCATCTTCGTGCGCCTGGAGTTTCCGGAAGAGAAAAAATGGGTAGACGAATCCTGTGATTACGATAGTCGGCACGAGCGTGCACGCAACAACGATATGCAGCGGATACCCGGCGAATGAGAGGATTGCGGTGAGGATTCCGCTCGCGACAAACATCCAGCCGCCTACGACATGTGTTTTCTTCCATACTTCCTCGGACGCCAGGGTCCAGGGGGTACGGATCCCGAAAAACCAGTTGCGCGGGACCTTGGGGAGATAGTTGCCGATGAGCGCGAACAGGATACCCAGGCCGACGCCCATGGCGACAAGAGAGAGCCGTCCTTCCTTTACGGCAATGATGGTGATAATGTACATCATAAGGAGGAATCCCACGACAAAGTCCCTGAGAAGAAGCAGGACCGGGTACCGCGGCTTGATCCGCTTCCAGAGAGGGTCGATCGTGGGCAGAAAAGTGAGGAGGAGGTAGAGGAGTGCCACACCCGCCGGGATCCCGAACAGAAACATGGTTCGCGACATGGTATCATCGGGCATTCCTTCCACGTCGAAGTGCGACGGGACGCGTTCGGGCAAGTCCGGACCGAACACCAGTGCGAGGACCACCATGGCGATCAGCATACCCAGCGGCACAATTTCTCGTTTGACATTCCAGGTCATCGCATCAGCTCCTCTTTTTCATCTTGATGAAATATTCAAGCGCCATATCGAGCACGGACATGTTCAGTGAATACCGGATGAACTGTCCTTCCCTTCTTGCCTCCACGAGGTCAGCCCGTTTCAGGATATCCAGGTGGTGTGACAGGTTCGGCTGGGCGACGTCCAGGTGTTCGAGGAGTTCGGACGGGGTCCGGCTCTTGTCGCGCAGCAGCCGGACGATCTCCAGCCGGGTCGGGTCGCCCAGGGCTTTGAAGATGTTGTTCATGGTATCATATTGATATATGTATATATACGATAGTATCAATATAAAGGTTGCGGGCGGGATTGTCAAGGGGAAGGTCAACACACAGGGTTATGATGATTGAGAAAAGGATCTAGCTAGGGAAACTTGGCCGGGGGACCGGAAGGCTAGAATACACAAAACGCCTGGCGGAGTCGCAACAGTCACTGGACCAAAGGCGACCACTCTTCGCCAGAGGCACAGAACCGCTACAGCAAGAGGACCTGTGATGTCTCCCCTTTGCGCCCCGCCAGGCGCGACCCTATCCCCTCTCCTTCTGCTCGTGAAGGAATTGTAGCAGGACTGCGTTCACGACACCCATCCTCTGCGACCAGAACATGAGCGAAAGCATCTTCCCCCGAACCTCAACAATGGGCTGGTCAAAAACCGTGACTACGTTTTCTTCCTCCCTGGTTTTGGCCATCTCAATCGTGATGGCGAGCGTTACCGGATTAATCGACACCTTGAAGCGATGCTCATTCGTAAGCTCTTGAATCTTCAGCGTAAAAGGCACGACGAGCGAACCTATGTGAATGCTGCCGCACACATCCTGATCATCCCTGCATAGCAACAGACGGCTGTAAACAACCTCCTTGCCGCCAATACGAAGACGCTCTGGCATCAGTTTCTCCTTCAGGGGGCTCCGGGTTTGGGAAACTGTCGTTCCATAGTGCCAAGCCGTTTTCAAGCTACTGAGAGAGTAAAGTTATTCCTGTGCTGGAGATCAACCCAGGAATGAAACGAACAAACTGGCGCTCATCGATTCAATCCGCTGATCCGAAGGCTCGCAT
>JADLEA010000273.1 GCA_020846365.1 Bacteroidota bacterium | reverse complement strand
TATCCCGTGAGCGCCTCCCTCGAAATGTCAGTGGTGAATTATGGCATCGCGGCGGCGATGAAGGTTTCCCGGCAGGTCTCCGTCGGAATCTCTGCGGGATTGTCGCACATGAACGCTGCTTCTCTCCTGACACGCTACGGCGTCGAGGTCTTCGATCCGTCCACCGTGCTGAGCGACGACGCCATCGATGACGCCGCGTTCGACTTCATGGTCAACGTCGGCGTGCTCTGGCGTCCGACGCCGCGGCTTTCGATCGGGGCCACGTTCAAGCGCCGGCCTTCATTTTCGCTGGAGCAACGCTTCCGTTTTATTTCGTCCTGGCGCGACTCCGTGATGAACCGGAAGGTGAATTTCCATGTCCCCTCCTCCGCTGGCCTCTGCATCTCCTATCGGGCGACGGACGAGCTGACGTTTGCGGTCGATGCCCAACGCGTGTTGTACTCAAGTCTCACGCGCGACTTTGTCACGACGTACTCGCTCGAGAACACTGCACCCGGCGATTACGTCGTGGACGACGGCATGGAATTCCATGCCGGTGCCGAATACATTTTCTTTGTGTCATCGATAGGGGTTGCTCTTCGCGGCGGCGCGTACGTCGAACCAGACAGCAGGATCAGATTCGACGGCGTCGTACGTGACAGCAACGATCCTGACCGGACCTTTGCCCGGCAGCTGGCGGCGGCGTTGTACAAAGAGGGTACCACCACCGTCCATGCCGCCTTCGGCATCGGACTCGTTCTCTCCCAACGCCTCCAGGTGGATTTCGCCGGGACCCTCGCCAAGGGGGTCGACGAGGCCGTGGGCTCGCTTGTCGTGAGATTCTGAGGACCGGATGCATTCCAGGATTGTGGCTTCGGGGCTGGCACTGTTCCTCTTCGCCGTTCCTACCGTCGGCGTCTACGCCGACGAGTGGTATGAGAGCTACGAGAAGGGCCGCGTTGCGCTCAGCCAGAATCAGTTCGCCGAAGCAGCACAGCACCTGACCAACGCCATCGAGCAGAAGCCCGAATCCAAAGCCAACGCCCGCACGTACGGCATGGTATTCATCGACTACTTCCCGTATCTCTATCGTGGGATTGCGCGGGCACGGCTGGGGCAAACCGCGCTGGCAAAACAGGATTTTGAAACGGAGGATCGGGCGGGAGAGGCCTACGAAGCCGAGCGGGACACCCGGGCAGGGCCGATGTTGCGGCGGCAGATGGAAATCCTCAAGGGTGTCGCGGCAGAACATGACGACCAACAACCAGTGTCTTCCCCACCCGCGTCGGGCGAAGCGGACGCCTCACGCGTCGTGAAGACTCCTGACACGCAGATGGCCGGACCAACCGCCGACGACTCACTTTTTGCACAGGCAGTGGCGGACCTCCGGCGCGGACAGCTCTTGCGCGCAAAGAGGGTGTTCACAGAACTGCAACGGCGCCGGCGTACCTATCCGGGGTTCGCCACGCACATCCAAACCATTCAATCCCAGGAAAGGGAACTCCGGCGGGGTATCAAGGCATTCCTCAGCGGTCAGTACCAGAAGGCCGTTGACGTGCTCACGCCCATCGCTACGAGTGCGGCAGACGTCCCGAATGTTCATGCCTTTCTTGGTTGCTCCTATGCAGCACTCTATTTCCTTTCCGGAGAGGACGCACCACCTCTCCGTGACCAGGCTCGTGAGGCGTTCCTTCGCGCCAGAAGCATCGACGCGACATTTCAGCTGGATAGCTCCCTGGTGTCGCCGAGAATCAGGGAGGTGTATGAATCCGTTTCGCAGCCGTGACTCCGAAAGGAGGATTGCAGGGTCTTGAGTAGAATCCGTTACGGGTGGCTGACACACCAGGGCATGGTGCGGTCAGAAAACCAGGATGCACTGGGCGTGTCGCCTGATCACGACCTCGCCTTGGATCATCCCAAAGGCGTTCTCTTTGTGGTCGCCGACGGCATGGGCGGGCATCGGGCAGGCCGGCGTGCGAGCGAGCTGGCAGTCTCCACCGTGATCTCGTCCTATGCCGGAGCCGAATCCACCGACATCCCCGCTATCCTGCCATCTGCTGTCAGGGAGGCCAACCGGCTGGTCTATCACGAAGGATCCTCAACACCTGCCTATCATGGCATGGGCACCACCTGTACCGCGCTTGTGCTGCAGGGTACTTCCGCCTGGGTTGCGCACGTCGGTGACAGCAAGGCATTCCTCATCAGTTCCGAAGGGATTTCCCAGATCACCACCGATCATTCCCGTGTGTGGGAGCTCTACACCCGTGGGGTCATCAGCCGCGAAGAGGCGAGGATCCACCCCGAACGGAATCTCCTCACACGCGCCCTCGGGCAGCGACCGGAGACGGATGTAGACCTGGTCGGTCCACTGACCATCCGTCCCGGCTGGAAGTTTCTCCTCTGCACCGACGGTTTGACGAATCACGTGGAAGAAAAGGAATTGCGTGAGGCAGTGATGCGGACGACTCCCGCAGAGGGGGCCGCGGAGTTGATCGCGTTGGCCAACACGCGGGGGGGAGCCGACAACATCTCCGTCCAGATCGTGGAGATCCTGGCGGATTGATCGATGCTCCGGGCACCTGACACCCCGGAGGAGTTCTTACCGGACGTGTGCCGTCCGCGCTACCCGCAGGTGAACATGATGCGGAATTCGACGGGCCCCGGCGTGGGGCGTCCGAGCGAAATCACACCCCGGCCTCGCAGCACCTGTTCGTCGCGCCTGATATGTATCTCGGGCTCATCCTCTATCCTGACATACGTCCCGTTCAGACTCTGATCCACCAGGATGACTTTCCCCTTCCGCAGTTCCAGGCGTGCATGCAGTCGGGAAGCGAGGGTATCCGCCACCACAATATCATTCTCCTCCCCACGGCCCATCCGGAGTATCGGGTGTTGAGGGTCAAGAAACAGCTCCGTGTCGTTAAGCGTCACGCGTGCCGTCATGCACCCGCCCTCGGTCATTGGGCCGCCCTGCATGACCGTGAGATTCTCGATGTCCCACAGGAGCTCATGCAATTCCATCTCCTCGGACTTCCCCTTGACGATAAGTTTGTCAATCAACCGTGCGTTAGCCCGCCGGGCCTCGGCAAGACGTTCCATGGTGTCGCGCGTGGTCAGGATCTGCTGGGCCTTGGCCTGCGCCACGACGCGTGCAGCGACGTTGACAGCGTCCCCAAAGACATCGTTCTCCTCGCACACCACCGGCCCAAAGTGGAATCCGACACGGATCCGCACCTGCTCATTCTCGAACTTGCCAAACGCAGACGCCTGAAGCACCGTTCGCTGCATTTCCTCTGCGGCAAAGGCCGCATCGTCCGCAAGTGGGAACGTGCACATCACCTCGTCGCCGATCTCTTTGATGACGGCTCCGTGACTCCGGAACACGACATCCCGGAG